>JAESSV010000190.1 GCA_016763895.1 Magnetovibrio sp.
CAGTAGAACATGGAAGTCTTGTGGAGACCAATCAAGGAATCGAGCGTGTGGTAGCCATCGTCTCGTTTTCCTGTGACGTGCAGGTATAAATTCAATTTAGCCGGTGCAAATTGGGTAAAGGAGGTCACTGGGCTAAAGGAGGTGACTTGGCTAAAGGAGGTCACTGGGGTAAAGGAGGTGACTGGGGTGTGGGGGCCTTTAATCCATTTTTGAGCTTTTCGCGCAACGTGTCGGCAATATCTGAATTGGCGTCAAGATCCAAGGCCCGTTGCCATTGAAAACGAGCCTCGCGTTGCCGGCCCACCTGCCACAGAGCATCGCCCAAGTGGTCGTTGATCAACGGATCAGCGGGACGCAACATGGTGGCGCGCTCCATGCTTTTCACGGCGGCTTTGAAATTCCCCATGCGGTACAAACCCCAACCAAGGCTGTCGACGATGTAACCATCCCTGGGTCTTAGATCGACCGCTTTGCGGATCATCGAAACGGCTTTTTTAAGGTGCAGGCCCTGATCAATCCATGAATAACCCAAATAGTTTAAGACCATGGGATGATTGGGTTGCAACGCAAGGGCTTTTATGAGGTCGGGTTCGGCCTTTTTCCATTGCTTACTTTGTTCATAACTTATGCCACGGGCGTAAAAAATACCCCAATGTTCGGCTTTGAGTTCGGGCACACGGCTGAGCGCTTCGGTGTAAACAACGGCAGCTTCTTCATAACGTTTGTGGCGGCTTAAAATATCACCAAGGGTAATCAGCGGCCGTGCCCGGGTGGGGTGTTCGTCCGCTATGGTGCGCAAGGTCGCAATGGCTTTGTCGGTTTGATCCAAACGATCATAATTGGCGGCCATGTGTTGGCGCGCCAGCCAAGACAAGGGTGACGTGTTGGGGATTGTTTCATACACCAGATTGGCTTTTTTGATGTGCTGGCTGCGTTCCATAGAGGCCGCGATAACCATCATCGCGGCGGGGAAATCGGGCCGCAGGTACACAGCCATGTTGGCCAAGGCCAATGCGGTTTCCCAGCTGCCTTGTGTTAACATGATGGTCGCCAAGTCGTTTACGGCTTCGGCGATACCTTTTTGCGGGGTGTTGACGTCTAACAATGGGCGTGTTCCGGCTTTTATCCGGGCCTTTGCCTGGCGGACGAGAATTTCAGCCTCTGCTCCCGAAGCCGAAGCCTGGTAAAAAGCAATCGCTTGATTGCCATGGCCTTGGCGTTCAAGGTTCGACCCCATCAATTGGATCGCGCGCAGAGGCAATTGGGCTAATTTTTGAAGCTCTTTATAAGCCGCAGCGGCTTGGTCAATTTCACCCAAAGCATCCAAAACCAAAGCTGTGTGAAGCATTTGCGCGGGCGGTTTTTTCCCTTTGTTTTTGGTTTCACGAATGATTTTCAGCGCTGCGGATGCATTGCCCTTGCCCAGTTCAGCCCAAGCCACAAAGGCGGGGGTGAGGACTCTTGACAAGCCGCCGTCATCTTTTTTAAATAACGTGATAACGGCATCGAATTTTTCTTTTTTCATGAAATCGACGGCGCGGGCCAATTTGCCAAGGGGTCCGGCACCACCCAGATTTTCGGCTTTGTCCAAAGACCTTAAAGCCGTATCTAATTCACCTTGAGTCAGGCTCAACACGTACATGCGGCTGTAAAGATTAGCGGTGGCGATTTGAGCATCCTTGCTGGCGTATTGATAAAAATCAAGCGCGCGGTGGGGCTCGCCAACGGCTTCGGCATGGCGTCCGGCCAGGTAATTCCCGCTGGCCGTGGCGTCGCTAGGGTCAGCTTTCACCACTTCTTTAACAACGGGCTCAGGCGGAGCTGTGTCCTCCGGTGCATTGACTTCAGCCGCTTTGACAGATTTTTCTGATGCCGGTGGGGATTCAGAACCGGGCTGTAAGGCAAAGTAGACAAGGGCCACGGCGGCAATGGCGGCGATGGCGATGAATGGCTTAAGAGTGCTGGATGATTTTTTCATAGATCAGAGTGTACCTGCACAAACCCGGTCGCACAATTCACATATTTTGATAATTTGGCCCATGCCCGCCTTCGGGGGGGGTCCAAATGACATTTTGGCTTGGATCTTTGATGTCACAAGCCTTGCAATGTATGCAGTTGGCGGCGTTGACCTGAAGGCGCTCACCCGAATCAGCATCGTTTAAAAATTCAAAGACGGCGGCGGGGCAATACCGGGCTTCCGGTCCATCATAAAGCACGAGGTTGGTGGAAACGGGGACTTCCGAAGCTTTAAGCTTTAGATGACAGGGCTGATTTTCCGATGAGCTGACGTTGGCCAGATGAACCGAACTTAACCGATCAAAGGTCAAAACCCCATCGGGTTTGGGATAGTCCACATGTTGCGGCTCGGTGGCTGGATTTAAGTGCACATGGTCAGGAATATGCTTAAAGGTCCAAGATGCCTGGCCCTTTAATATATAGGTGTCAAATGCCGCATAAGCGATGCCGGCCCATAGCCCTAGGCGAAATGCGGGGCGAATATTGCGGGCTTTAAACAATTCGGTCCAGGCCCACGAAGCCTCAAAGCGTTCCGCATAGGCGTGCAGCTCTGCCTGGCGCTCGTTTTCCGCCAAGGCTTCGCTCAGCGCATCCGCACATTCAAGGGCGGATTTCATGGCCGTATGAGACCCCTTGATGCGGGGCACGTTCATAAAACCAGCGGCGGCTCCAACCAGGGCACCGCCGGGAAAAAACAATTTCGGAATCGACTGATAGCCCCCTTCGTTCAAAGCTCTGGCGCCATAGGCTATTCGCTTGGCGCCTTTAAACAGGGGACTGATTTTAGGATGCGTTTTAAAACGTTGCAGTTCTTCAAACGGGGACAGGTAAGGATTTCGGTAGTCCAGGCCGACGATAAAACCAACGCTGATCAAGTTGTCTTCCATATGATACAGAAACGATCCGCCGTAGGTATCGTTTGAAAGCGGCCAGCCCACCGTGTGCAAAACGTGTCCGGGTTTGTGCTTTTCAGGGGCAATTTCCCACACTTCCTTGATGCCCAAACCATAAGTTTGGGGGCAAGCATTGGCGCGCAGGTCAAATTTTTCCATGATCTGTTGAGACAACGACCCCCGGCATCCTTCGGCAAAGATTGTATAGGGCGCTAACAGTTCGACACCGGGTTCAAAGTTTGACCCCGGTCGGCCGCGATCATCTAAACCCATGTCCCCGGTGGCGACCCCTTTGACGGCGCCAGCCTTGTCATAAAGAATTTCGGTGGCGGGAAAACCCGAAAACACTTCAACGCCCAAGGCTTCGGCCTGTTCGCCCAGCCACCGCGCCAGCGCCCCCAACGAGGCCACATAATTGCCCGTGTTGTTCATTTGGGGCGGCGTGAAAAGCTTAAAGGCTTTGGTTTTGGACAAAAGAACAAAGGTGTCTTTTTGAACAGGGGTTTTTAAAAGCGCCCCAAGGTCGGCCCAATTTGGAAACAATTCTGCCAAAGCTCGAGGGTCAATGACCGCCCCCGACATGATATGAGCACCGATTTCGCTGCCTTTATCGATCACGCACACCGTGATGTCTTGCCCTGATTTTTGAGCATTATGTTTGAGCCGAATGGCGCACGCAAGGCCCGCCGGGCCTGCTCCGATGATCACGGCATCAAAGTCCATGGTTTCGCGCTGAACAGGGGGGTAAGCATATGTCATAGTGTCTTTGTAACGATATTGGATCAAAAGGTAAATTATATGATAGGCTGAGACCATGGAAATTTTAGAACATCCCCAACAGATTCTGTCTTGGTATGGTGAAGCTGGCGTCGATGAAGCCATGGGCGAAGAGCCTTTGGATCGGTATGCCTTGGCCGCTCAAGCCGCTAAAAACCGCACAGCTCAGGCGGAACAGGTGCTCAAAGCCGGCGAAGCCGAACGGGCCGCTTTGTCCGCACCCGTTTTAAAATCCGGCCTGGTTTCTGTTCAACCTGTCGATAACGGTGTGTCTGAAGAGTCCATCAAAAAAGCCGTCGAAGTGGCCGCCCAAGCCAAAACCATTGACGATTTACGCGCCGCCCTTGAAACATTTGAAGGCTGCCCGTTAAAAAATACCGCCATGAATTTGGTGTTTGGTGATGGCCGCCCAGATGCCAAGGTGATGTTGATCGGCGATGTTCCGGGGGCGGATGAAGACCGCCAAGGTGTGCCTTTTGTGGGCCCGGCTGGAATGCTTTTAAACAAAATGTTGGCCTCTATCGGTTTGGATCGTTCCGAAGTCTTTGTCTCTAATGCTGTTTTTTGGCGACCGCCCGGAAAACGCAGCGCATTGGCAGGTGAAATTGCCGTGTGTTTGCCCTTTGTGGAACGCATGATTGAACTGGTTGATCCAATGATTCTGATCACCTTGGGAGGCCCAACCACGCATTCTTTGTTGGCGCAACAAGGCAATATATCGAAATTGGTGGGGCGTTGGTTTACCTATGAAAACCCGCGCATGTCCCACCCTATTGCGGCTTGTGGTCTGTATCATCCTGAATTTTTATTAAAGTCTCCGACCATGAAGCGCCAAGCTTGGGCCAATTTGTTGGCCATTCAGGAAAAACTCAAAGACTTAAAGGCTTAAAACGTACAGTTTGCTTCCCATAGCTAAGTCCCGTATAAGATTCATCAACTTTCTTATGGGATTGCTTGTGATATTCAAAGCGTCGTCTTTGCAAAACTGGGTATGAGAGCTTGTATGCGTTTAAAGTTTTTGATTTGTGGTGCTGTTTTATCCTTGGCCCTCGTTATGCCCAAGTTTATGGACAAGGCTTATGCGCAAGAAATCGCATCGCTTCCGGCCATGAAAGTGGGCAAGGCTCAATTGCCCACGGTTCTTTCGCGTAAC
>JAESSV010000012.1 GCA_016763895.1 Magnetovibrio sp.
CTAACACCATAGGGTTAAGGACCAAATGCCGTGTTAGAATTAGCCCCCTTCACCCCTTATTCAAGCAAGCCCACCGCCGAAAGCCGACAGGCTATTGCGCGCCAAGTGGTTAACCCATCCGCCGCCCTGACCGAACAAATCATCCAAGGTCTGGTGCAAATCGTTGCCTTGGAAGGCCCGTTGTTGTCGTCTAGGCTCTTTGGCCTTTATGCCAAAAGAGGCGGCATGACAAAGCTGAGCAAAATTGCCAAAAGACGTTTCGTCATGGCGCTGAACAAAGCCATCCAAGACAAACAAATTTCCATGGAATTTGACACCACCCCGGACAATGGCGTGGCGGTGTTGTGGTTGCCGTCCATGCAACGCGTGGTTCCCCGGGAATATGGCAACCGAGGATTTGATGAAATCCCTGCGTCTGAGCTGGGGGAAGTGATGTTCGAGCTTGCTGCGGCCACCACCGATGAGAAAAATCAACTTTTTCAAAACATGGCCGAACTCTATGGCCTGACACACTTACCCAAAAACGCCACAACCCGCCTTGAATATGTCTATATTCAATGCATCGGGTAAGAGCCAACCTTGAAAGCCGACATTTTATATAGCTTCACGTCTGCACATAGGATTGCCCCAAAAAAAGTTCGCGACGAGTGTTGCGAAAAATCATATTTTATCGTTAAATCAAGGCATTGAGGCATTGAGGCAATAAGGGCATAAAACAACAATGAGCGTCATACTTGAAACAACAGACGACCTGTTGATCGCGACGACGGAAATCCGTCACCTGAAAAACACCATTCAGGCCTTGCGCGAAGAAATGGAACGTGTGCGCTTTGATAAGGATGAAGCCGTTTCTGTTGCGGTTTCTGAATCCAACAAAGAAATTCAGCAACTTCGGGCCACTGCCATTGCGCTGAGGGACGAACTGGAAAGATTGCGTTTTGACAAAACCCAATCTGTTCAATCGGTCAAAAAGGATGGGCGCGATGAAGCAAACCAGCTTCACCTCACCATTCAAAGCGTGCGCGCAGAAATGGACGACGTTAAATTTGAATATGAAGACCGCATAGAACAGCTTCAACGCGAGGCGCGCGATGATGCAAAGCAGCTGCACAAAACCATCCAAACATTACGTGACGAAATAGACGCCATAAAAAGCGCATAGACCGCATACCGAAGGAACCATCATGGCCGAGACTCAAGTGACCAAAGTCGATAAACGCGCCGCCAAAAAACGGGGACCACAAAAAAGCGCGTCCGACACAACATTGGCTTCGGAACTCGCTCTTTCCAAGGCCGAACGCAAACGTTTGGTCCGGGCCGAAATGTTGTTGGATATCACCCATCAAATGGCGGGTATGTCGACTTTAGATGACGTCCTTCGCGAATTGGTGGCCATTGTCACCGAACACACGGGGGCGGAACGGTCTTCTTTGTTTTTGAACGATGAAGAAGCCGGTGAATTGTACACCCGCGTGGCGCAAGGCGAAAACATTCGTGAAATTCGGATCTTGAATGACAGCGGTATTGCGGGTTGGGTCTTTTCCACCGCCCAAGGCCGGGTCATTGACGATCCTCATGAAAGCCCTCACTTTAACAAATCCATCGATGAACAAACCGGCTTTACAACCCGATCCATTCTGTGTGCTCCCATCAAAACGGTCAAAGGACACGTTATTGGGGTTGTTCAGGCCCTGAATAAGAAGAATGGACAGCGGCACGTTAAATTTAACAAAAACGATCTCGAATTTTTGCAAGACATTGCCACACAAGCCGCAGTCGCCTTGCAAAGCACCGAATTTGTCGAACGCATGCAAAAGAAACGCACCCAGGAAATGGAATTCTTGGACATCGTGTCGGATGTGACCTCTGAAATCAACTTGAATGCCTTGCTGGCCAAAGTCATGGGCGAAGCCACCCGCATGCTGAATGCGGAACGGTCAACCTTGTTTTTGAACGACGATAAAACCAATGACCTTTGGTCCATGGTGGGGGCCGGGTTGGACGCCACCGAAATTCGTTTCCCCAACCACTTGGGCATTGCCGGAGCGGTGTTTACCTCGGCAACCTCCATCAACATTCCCTATGCGTACGCCGATTTGCGCTTTAACCCCTCCTTTGACAAACAAACCGGATTCTTTACGCGATCTATTTTGTGCACCCCGGTGGTCAACAAAGAGGGCACCTGTATCGGTGTCACCCAAGTGCTCAACAAAAAAGGTGGGCCCTTCACCGATGAAGACGAACAACGGCTGAAAGCGTTCACCGCGCAAATTGCCATCGGTCTTGAAAATGCCAAGCTGTTTAATGACGTCCAAAACATGAAAAACTACAATGAAAGCATGCTGGAAAGTATGTCTAATGCTGTGGTCACCACCGATGAAGACGGCAATATCGTAACGTGTAACCGCGCCGGTTATCGCATCATGTCGATTGAAGGCGAAAACGATATCATCGGCAAAACCACGGATGAATTTTTCAATGGCCCCAATGAATGGGTCACATCAAAAATCAGAAGCGTTGACGAAACACAAGTGGCCGACACTTATATGGATGCGGAATTGAAGTTTGGCGATGACGCGACATCCGCCAACGTTACGGTTTTGCCGTTGATTTCTTCGGAAGGCAAAAAGCTTGGATCAATGGTTATGATCGAAGACATTTCGTCTGAAAAACGCATGAAATCCACCATGAGCCGGTACATGGACCCAGCCCTGGCCGATCAGTTGATGAATGCGGGCGACAGCGACGATTTCTTGGGCGGACGGTCTGCGGATGCGACGGTGTTGTTTTCCGATATTCGGTCGTTCACGACCTTGACGGAATCCTTAGGCCCGCAAGGCACCGTTGCCATGTTGAACGAATACTTCACAATCATGGTGGATTGCATCACCGAAGAAGGCGGCATGTTGGACAAGTTCATCGGGGACGCCATCATGGCCGCCTTTGGCATTCCCGTGGCGCACGACGACGATGAAGATCGGGCCATGCGCGCCGCCATTAAAATGCTCACCAGCCTGGCCGATTGGAATGTCGAACGCGAAGCCAATGGCTTGATGAAGATTGACCACGGTTTGGGCCTCAACACCGACAACGTGGTGTCTGGTAACATTGGATCGCCCAAACGCATGGATTACACCATGATTGGTGATGGTGTGAATTTGTCAGCGCGGCTGGAAAGTGCGTGTAAATCGTATCATGCGCATCTGTTGATTTCGGAATACACACAAGCAAAATTAAAAGGCACCTATCGCCTGCGCGACATTGACGATGTGATTGTCAAAGGCAAAACCAAGCCCGTGCGGGTTTTTGAAGTTCTTGATTATCACACCGAAGAAACCTTCCCCAACCTTATGGATGGTGTGGGTTACTTTATGGAAGGCCGCACACGTTATCGGGCTGGCGAATGGGACAGAGCCATGGCCTCGTTTAAAGACGTGCTGAAAGCCAATCCCATGGACAAGCTGTCCGAAATGTATATTGAACGTTGTGAACAGCTGAAAGCCGAACCACCCAAGGACTGGGATGGCATTTGGGTGATGACCACAAAATAAGTTCAAAGGGTGAAGCTTAGCACCGCCCACCTGTTTTGGGGCAAGGAACCTGTCATGAGCGATAAAACAAAAGAAGACGATATGCGCAGTGCTGTCGGGCCTTAAGTTCACCCTGCCCGACGCAGAAAAGGCCATCCCAATTGGCGTATTGCTGATCTTGATCTATTATCTAATTTCGTTCTGGCGCCACGCCAGCGGCGAATTCAGCCTGTGGCGCGAACGCATTGAACCGAAAAACATGCTGAATACGATGTAGAGGTCGGCACGAATGAAGACAAACACATCACTCTGACTCTTAATGAAGCTAAAGATGTGTTTGATAGCCTGTCAAAAAACGCATAAATCATAAAAACAATCCACACCGAAATCATGGCGCGAATTCGCTATTTTAATCGTTTTGAGTTCGGCCTCGCCGTATTCGTCGGGGGCGTGAGTTTTCTATACGTGTTGCGCAAAGTGGTCTCCGAATTGTTTTAAGCACAGGATATCAAAGACACCTTGCATATAAGCCCTACTTCGTCGTCGCGATGAACACACCGTCCCAATCTTTGGCGGGTGGGTTTTCTTTGTAATCTGCGATGCGGTTAATATACAGCTCGTAGAATGTTTCATCGACATCGAAGTCTTGGCCAAGCTCGCGCGCTTCATCGACAAGCTTAAGCGCCCCGTCCCAGTTTTGGGATTTATAGGTGTCTAACATCTCATCAACCTTGGCTTTATAAGCCAAAAGGCTATCTGTTTGAGCCATGTCTTCGCCGCCCACCAACGCAAAAATGCGGGTGCCCGAGGTCTTGCCTTTAACCTGAATAAAGTCCAATTCGATGGTGGCCAAGGTTGGCACCTGGACCCATGTTGAATGGCCAATGACAATCCGCACACCATAGTTCTTGGACTGGCCTTCCAGGCGCGCCGCCAAGTTCACCGTATCGCCCAAAACGGAATAATCAAACCGCTGATCTGATCCCATATTGCCCACAACGCATTCGCCGGAATTCAGACCCAAGCCCACCTTCAATTCAATATGTTTACGGCCTTCTTCTATGGCTTCGGCTTCCAAACGCTCATTCAAAGGGCCCATTTCCGCCAGCATTGCCAACGCCGACACACAGCCGTGTTTGGCATGTTCAGCATCGTCCAAGGGCGCATTCCAAAACGCCATGATGCAATCGCCCATGTACTTATCCACGGTGCCCTTGCGGTCCAAAATCACATTCGTTAGGGGCGTTAAAAGCTTATTAATCAATGCGGTAAGACCTTGGGCGTCAAACTGTTCTGAAATGGTGGTAAAGCCCCGGACATCGCAAAACAACAAGGTCATATCGCGTTGATCGCCGCCCAATTTCAACTGGTCTGGATTTTCGGCAACAACATTCACCATATCGGGTGACAAGTATTTCGAAAACGCATCCCGCGTTTGGCGTTTTGCGGCCTCTTCTCGGGTGAAGTTCATGTACGTCAGCGTGGAATACAACAAAAAGGTCGAAATCACCGCAAACGTCGCATCCAATAAGACGCGTTGTTCGGCAAACATATACCAAGATGCAAACGCAGCCCCGCCCGCCAACACCACAAACACCATCAAAGACCGTGTGGCCCCCAACATCGGCACAATGATCACCATGACCAGCCCCCCCAGAGCAACGAGGATTAATTCAATGCCCTTAATGCTGTAGGGACGTTTTAAAAACAAATCCGCCGCCACCACCGCCCCGAGCTTACGGTCAATGGCAATGGCATTTTCAATCACCTGAGCATGCACTTCGACGCCGGGAATAAGCGCATCGATGGGCGTGGACCGAATATCCAAAAGCCCCACGGCGGACGTGCCGACAAAGCCAATTTTACCCGCAATTTTTGACTTGTCTACGGTACCATTCAACACGTCTGCCGCAGACACATACAAGGACTTGTCATGCGGCGCGAAATAAGGTCTGACCATCCCGCGTTCATTTGTTTCAATCTTTAAACCCTTGGGCTTAATCCGACTTTTCGGAGCAACACCAATGGCTTGAATGCCGTTGTGATTGACTTCGGCCAACAATGTCGACACCTGAAACCCAACACGAATGGCTTCGATGGACGAGGCTGGATACAAGTCACCACCATGTTTGCTGACCAGGGGGATTTCCCGAATAATCCCGTCGAGTGAAGGATTTAACGAAAACATGCCTACACCCTTGGTGCCTTTTTCCAAGATGGGAATATTGCGAATAAGGGTTGGAATTTCATTGAGAAAATCTTGAGGATCAGGAGCCCCCTTGGAAAGTTTGCGCACCGCCACCGAATTTTTAAAAGGCTTGCCCGCTTTGTTGGGCAATTGATCCCAATATCCCGCTTGTCCCAAAACGACATTGGCTTGTCCAACAATACGCCCAAACAATTCATCATTATTTTGCAATTTACGAATTTTATTGCGCGTGGCCTCATCAAGACCATCAAGAGAGTCTGCCACACTTTGCGGATTCATACGGTCAGGTTCCGCAAACACAATATCGAAAGCGGTCACGCCGATGCCCAATTTGTGAAGATTAATGATCAGTTTTGCAAAGGTTTTGCGCGACCATGGGAATTGGCCAATTTCTTGAAGACTGCGTTCATCAATATCAATGATTGTAACCATCCGGTCTTCGGGCTTGGGCGTTTGACGCGGCTTAATCTGTTGATAAATATCAAAACTTTTTTCACGCAAGAATTCGACTGGATAAGGATCAATCCGCGAAACCGTGAGCAACACTCCCAAAAGAATCAGACCGATAATACGATCAAAACTAAAAGCTTTTTTCAAAAATTTTAACATAAAAAATATTAGGCTCCCAAACCAACAGGATTCGAATAAACAAGCTTGGCAACATGAACGCAAGTCATTTTCGAACTGACCAACCTGACTTTGTAGATTAAGAGTCCACCATGAAGGCATTGGAATCTAAAAAGAAAAGCAAAAACAGCCTTGCTTTATTAAGTTTGATTTAGTAAAAGATTTGGTATACTAATACGATCGTATCGTTATTTTTGATGAATTTCGTCTTTATTTACTTTACGCGTCGTTTGAAGACGTTATTTAAAGGCGTCATTTGAAGGCGTTATTTGAAGACGTTGTTTGAAGGCGTTATTTGAAGACGTTGTTTGAAGACTGGCTTAGCGGAATGAATTTCGTTGAACTTGCAACAGACTAAGCTGTGGTGCATGCGGGGCATACAGATCATAAATCCCTTGCGTAATATCCGCGAACTGGAGAAACTGGTTGCCAAAAGCACCTGCCGAAGCGAATAGATCCTGGCTAAGACCCTTCTTGAGGCCATTTAAGTCCGTCTTCCGTGAAGTCGTGACGATGTCGTTTTTTGTCAACCTTTTGGCGTTGGCTGTTCCTGTCTTTACCATGCAAGTCTATAACCGCGTTGTCGGCAGTGCTGGGATTAGCACCCTTCAAGGGTTGCTCATTGGCATGGTTCTGGTTTTGATTTTCGATTACGTTTTGCGTCAATCGCGTGCTCGTATCTTGCAAACCGTGGCCTTGCGGGTTGATGTTGAATTAGGACGCCGCCTTTTTCGCAAACTTATGCGTTTGCCTTTGCAAACCTTGGAAAGTCAGGCTTCTGCGCACTGGTCATCTTTGTTTAGGGATGTTGATTTGGTGCGCAACACCCTTTCCGGATCCAGTGCGTTGCTGTTGGCGGATCTTCCTTTTGCCATTTTATTTTTGGTTTTGATTTTTGTGATTGCCGCTCCCGTGGCTTGGGTTTTGTTGGTTATGCTGCCGGTATTTATGTTCGTCGCCTGGCGGTCTTCCAGCGTTATGGCCGAAGCCAGTGGGGAAGAACGTCAATCCACACAATCCAGAGACTCTCTGGTCGCGGAAATGATTGCCGGGCGCACCACCATCAAAGCCTTGGCTTTGGATCGTTCCATGGAACCCGTATGGGAAGAAAAGCACGCTGAAAACATTGCAAACGCAATTCATCGCGGCACCAAAACGGATGGGTTCTCTAATCTTGGCGCATCGTTATCTTTAACCACGTCCTTGTTGTTGACCACCGTTGGGGCCTTGGCCATCATTGATCAAAACCTCACCATTGGGGCCTTGATCGCCACCAACATGTTGTCAGGTCGCATTATGGGACCGATGAACCAATTGGTTGGCATGTGGCGGACGTATTCTAACTTTTTGCAAGCGACCGACCGCTTGGGCGCTGTTTTTGAATCCGAAGCCGATCGAACCGTTAGCGAAGTATCCCTGAAAAAACCCAAAGGCAAGCTTTCCGTAGAAGACGTGGTATTTTCATATTCAGAAGACCTGGCGCCGGTGGTTTCAAACGTTACCCTTGAAATCAATCCCGGTGGCATTCATGCCATGGTTGGTCGGAATGGGTCCGGAAAAACAACGCTTTTGAAAATCATTCAAGGGCTGTACACCCCCAGCAAAGGTCGCGTTTTGATGGACGGTGCCGACATGGCACAATTTACCCGTTCTGAATTGGCCGACTGGTTGGGCTATGTCCCCCAAGAAAGCGTGCTGTTTGCGGGCACGGTTCGCGACAACATAGCTTCACGCATGCCCGATGCTTCCGATGACGCCATCATCAAAGCCGCCACAGAAGCCGGAGTTCACCACTTTATCATTGATCTTCCCGATGGCTACGCCACAGAAATTGGCGAAGCCGGCTCAAGGCTTTCTGGGGGACAACGCCAACGCATTGCCGTGGCCCGTGCCCTTGTTGGCGACCCCCCTGTGGTTTTGTTGGACGAACCTTCTTCCAGCCTTGATCGCCATGCGGAACACGAATTAAAAGACACTTTGATCAAAATTGCCAAAACGCGCACCGTTATCATCGTAAGCCACAGCCCGACATTGTTGTCCGCGTGTGACTACTTGTATGCGCTTGATCGCGGCAAACTGGCCCTGGCCGGACCGTCAAGCGAAGTCCTGCCCCGGTTGTTTGGTAGCAAAGCCCCGGCTGCCAAGAAACCCAATGCAACACAACAAAAAGGGGCTTCTGCACCCCCACAACAGGGCAAGGCTCAAGTCACCGCCAAAGCTGGACC
>JAESSV010000191.1 GCA_016763895.1 Magnetovibrio sp.
ATATAAAAAATAAAAATGCCGGAGCACACTGGCTCCGGCATTTCTTAGATTTGAGTTATTGATGTTTAACCAAAACAGCCAATTCGCTCAATTGATCGTCAATCTCACTGACTTTAACTGTTTTTTGAGCTTGATCCATAACGTCGCTGCTTTGGATTTTGATTTTTGTTTTATACAAAGCCAATTGACGGATTGGGTAAAGCTGGGTGTTGTTGCTTTCCATGAAGAAACCTTGACCATCGCTGATGCCATGAAGAACTTCGATCGCATGCTTTGTGTCGCCAAGACGACCATAGCCGAGGAAGAAAGCTTTGATTTTAGATTTCAATTCTTTGGACATATCTTTGCGATAGACCATTGGGTCAGAAGGGATCAAAGGAGACGTCCAGATTACTTTTACTTTTGCCGCAGCTTTAGGGGCTTTAAGTTTTGAACGACCGATTTGTTCAGAGTTGCTTTCTGATGCATCAATTTGGTTGTTGGCAACAGCCATGAAATTTGTTTCATGATTGGCGTTGCGCAGAGTTTTGAAGCACTTTTTAGGGTCAAAGTTATTTTTTGCAAACACATAGTAACTTGGGACCAAGAAACCAGATGTTGAGTTTGGATCGCCAAGACCAAAGGTCAAAGATTTATCACATTTCAAGATATCTTCGAGGCTATTAATTTCAGTGTTTTTAACGTTGGTGATGACATGAGCATAATACCCTTGTGTACCATCAGCTTTGGACGTTTGAACAAACACTTCACCACCGGAACGATCAACAGCTTCGATGCCAGATTTGTTGCCAAACCAAGCCACTTGAACTTTACCAAAACGCATGGCTTCGATGACACCAGCATAATCAGGTGCGAAGAAAGCTTTTACGGGCATGCCCAAAGCTTTTTCCATGTCTTTCATCAAGGGAACCCACTGTTTTTTCAAATTCATTGTGGATTCGGTCGCAATGATCCCAAAACTAATAACTTCGGGATCTTTTTCCAAGGGCTTGAAGTCTGCTTTTGCTGAACCAGCAAGAACCATGGTTGCAATCACAGCCGTAGCCGCGATAGATGATATTGTTTTCTTGAACATTATATTTCCTTACTAAGTATAAAAGCCGGACCACCCGGCGCGGTTTGAAAATTGATTTTTAGGCATTCCCTAAAACGGGATCGGTAATTTTTAGACTTGTGGTCGACGTTCCAACAGAATTTGAAATCGCCATCGTAGACGACACTTCACTTTTTTTGTTGAGAATGGGAATTTGCATATCCAGGCAGCTTGAACCATAAAGATTGCACAAAAATTCAGATGACAGCTCACTCGACAACCCATCGTAATGGATCTGGCCGTCTTTAAGAGCAAGGGTACGGGGGCGATACTTAAGGGCATAATCAACTTGATGCAGCGACACGATAATGGTCTTGCCATCTTCACGGTTGATCTTGGCCAAGGCTTCCAAAACTTTACGGGCTGCTTCCGGGTCCAAAGACGCAATCGGTTCGTCGGCAAGAATAATCTCAGAATTTTGCATCAAGGCCCGAGCAATGGCCACGCGTTGCTGCTGTCCACCGGAAAGTGTCGACGCGCGCTGTACGGCATACTTGGCCATACCAACACGATCAAGAGCATGCATGGCTTCCAATTTCTCGGCCTTTGAAAACAACCCTAACGATCCGCGCCACCCCGGAACGGCGCCCAGGGTTCCCAGCAAGACGTTGGTCAAGACGGACAACCGGCTCACAAGATTGAATTGCTGAAAAATGACGCTGATATGCGGGCGTTGTTGACGTGCATCTTTCGCGATGACGCCGTTCGCCTGCATTGATTTTCCAAGAACGCTAACTTCGCCATCCCCTTTATCGCTCGCCATCAAGCCCGCGATAAGGCGAATGAGGGTGGATTTACCAGAGCCAGAAGCCCCAATCAACGCCACCATTTCCCCTTGAGATGCTGAAAAATCAATCGCGTTTAAAGCCTTGGCCCCTTTAAACGTCTTGCTCAGTTTTTTGACGTGGATGCTGTTCATCATTGCGTTGCCCTCCTAATAATCTGGGAAGACATTATGTGAACTTAGTGACGGTTGTTGGTCAGTTTCGTAACAGTTATGTGAATTATGGTGGATGAATAAAAAATTTGTTTAGTTTTGTAACTATAGCCGCACAAGATTTTTAAAACTTGATGAATTAAAGCGCGCCTTATTTTCCAGACACTTGGCGTTTACTGATAAAGCACGATACGGTTAATCGGTTTGTTGAAAGGAGCATGTAAAGTGCCGACTTGGTCACAAAATATTTTGCCCCACATCCACCTTCAACCGCGCAAGACACCTTTAATACCAATAGGGCGTTTGCTTGGCCTCGGTGGGGAAGCGCTGGTGCAGTTGGTTGAACAAGGCTGTCCGCGTTTTCTTTGGATAAGCTTCTTTTCGATTTCGCACGCAATTGGCTTGGTTGCGATTGCTTTTGAAGCAAAGAATCATCATGCGCAAGACCTTGGCCTCACCGGGCTGGCGGGTATCTCTTTGTTTATAAAGGCTTAAAGCACGATCAAACAGATCAATGGGAACAACCCCGTCCAAAACCCGTTTATCATCGTCGCCGCAAGCCCCAAGCGTTAGCTCCCACAAGGTGACGCTTTCTTCTTCACAGGCCGAAAAAATGTGCTTGGCATACAGGAAATAACCAAGGTCAACCAAGGCATCGGCATCGTTTTTGTTTGAGGACAGGCGTTGAGCCGCCGGGGTGACTTTTTGATAGGCGTGCGCCAAGTCCGCGTCTTCCCCCTTGGGCAAGTTGTCCGTCAAAGAGCCAAACAGTTGTAAATAGCCGGCATAGTCTTCATGCAACAAGAACCGACGCAAGGCCGGTTCGGCGGCCATAAACTTAATCTGATCTGAAATATTCGGGTCATCAAGGGTCCGCTGCATTTCATCCGCGCTGGCGAAACTGCTATAGCCTTGACGTAACAAAGTGAGCGCGGGCTCAAAGGTTTTGTTGAAGTCTTCGACGCTGCGCGAAAACTCGTTGGAATACCGATAGTCTTCCCCATCTATACCGGCGCCTGATCCTGTTGGCTTTGTCTTCAAGCGGGCCTCGGTCAAGTGAGCCTGGGTTAAGCGGGCCTGGGTTAAGCGGGCAAATTCATCAAATTTATGGGCCAGAAGATATTGGCTTGCCATTTCGGTTTGCGCGTTAAAAGTCGGAATAACCGTATCCAGTTCAAGCCAGGCTTTCGCCGACTTTTCGTGTTGGCCTATCCGCCCAAGGGCACGCGCTTGCAAGACACGGGCATCGAGCCACAAGGGTCCATATTCTTTTTGATCGATCTGGGTTGCGGCAACTTTTACATCGTTGCCCTCGGCGCTGAGAAACATCAATTCGGTATAGGCTGCGAGCCCAAGATAGTGGGCGTATGCAGATTTCATAGAATCGAAATCTGTTCTCATTGTGGAAATCTGGCGCACCGTTTGTCTCTGACGAAGATTGTGTTTTCGCATCAACACCTCGTACGTCAGCAGAAAAGGGTGAACCCTGGACGTTTTTGCCACGGCCGGGCCGTTCAAATAAAATAAATCCATTTCGTGCAAAAGCGAGTCTTTCGCTTCCCTTGGCACATCACTGTTCGCACCAAATGCTTTTACGAATGCCGCTTCATAGACCTTGTTCAATTGAAGGGGTTTATCTTGAAGCCTCAATACGTAGCGCCGTAACCCAGACACCGACCGGTCATAAAAACCATCCGAATAGGACCGAATATGGTTTTCGATGCTCGCTTTAAAATCAGCTATGGCTTTGATGAATTGTGGGCTCTGCTCAGAAGCGCCGCATTGATAACAATCATAAGCAAGGGCATCGACTTGGATCTTGGCAATTCTAACATCTAAGTACCGGGCCGTTTGAGCCAGCCAAGGGGCGGCAGTATCGGGGATGGTGGCGAAATAGCGCCGGGCTTGATCGAAGTCCTCAATGTAAAAGCTCATGATGCCGCGCAGATAATTTACCCAGGGCTCGGCCTCTTTAACATCATTTAGCGTTTGTAATTGTTCTTCGATATAGGCTTGAAAACCAGCCTGATCCGTATCGGGCATATGGCAAATAAAGAGAATTTCATGACGGGCTTGAACCAAAAAATCGACGACAAAGCGATCTTCTATATTTTCGGCCGCACCCATCATAAATTCAAGCATCACCGCTAGATTATTAGACGCACAACTTCCGTATCCATAAAGATCTTCGGGCAGAGGCTCTAAGGTATCGATCAGGGCCGGGTCCGACAAAATGTCGTTCAGGGCCGCGTAATACATGTCAGGCGTGACCTCATCGACGGAAGGCGATGAGGGGGCCTCATGTTTGACCCAATAACGGCTCAGCAACGTCGTAAAGGTGTATTGCATTGGCACCGCATAAGGATTATCCGGATCCAGCAGGTTTGACCGATAGCCGATGCCATCGCGGACGGCATTTGACGAATAATCGGAACTGGCTTCAGAGGGTGCCGGCGTTAGGGCGAAACAGAGCAGAAAAATAGCCTGATAAAGCAAAGACTTATTCATTTTGATCGCGTCTCCGTCAAAAAAACGATGTCTCCAAGGTATC
>JAESSV010000192.1 GCA_016763895.1 Magnetovibrio sp.
AGCGTTGGGCCACGCCAAGACGAGCCGCCGCAACGGCCGCGCCCCTTGTCGCCATGGTGTCTTCTAATCCGCTTAACCATACATCGTCAAAAGTTTGGTCCGTCAACAGTTTTGAGCGTTCCCGCAAAGCATGGGTATAGGCTTTGGTGCGCCCCGCATGGGCCGGATCGAACGAATACACCAGCCGATCTAAAAAACGGCGGCGTTCTTGGGACCCGTCTAAAAACAACCGATCCATTTGCGGCGTTAACCAATGGGTCGAAAAATGTTCGGCCAAAACAGCCACGGCCCGCTTGGGCTCGCCGTCCACATGAACCACACGCTTGGTCGATTTTGCGTCGGCGTCTAGGCCCGTGCCCAAATTGACCGAAGCCGCGTCGCCTTCGATGGTGGCGGCAACCGCCCAGGCCCGGCCTTGGTGTTCGCCCGGCAACCGGCGTCCGAGATCTGGCAAGCGTGCCCGGCGCAATCCGCTGCCCGGCACCAAAAAGGATAAGGCTTCCAACACATTTGTTTTGCCCGCACCATTTGATCCGGTCAGGACCACAGGCCGAGCCCCCGGTTCCAAACGAACCTTTTCATAACAGCGAAAATTGGTCAACGTCAGGCGTGCGCACGAAAGCCGCACGGCTTGGGCCCCGGAACACCCCGGGGAAGTTTGATCAAGGGACGCTTGATCAAGAGCGACGGAAGCCGAACCGTTTGTCACGTTTCTGCAAATTCCTTTTTTAGCCTCAACAGGCCGTTCCAAACATCATTAAAACCCAAAATTCTCAAAGCTCGAAGCTCTAAACCCAACACCCAAAACCCAAAACAAGGCGCTTCGATCAAACCCGCATGGGCATCAAAACGTACAGCGTGTTTTCATCACCTTCTTCACGAATGATCGTCGGTGCGGCGGCGTCTGAAAGTTGAAGGGTGATATCATCCGCGCTAATTTGGCGCATGATTTCCAGCAAATAAGAGGCATTAAAGCCAATTTCCAAGCGTTCCCCACCGTAATCGGCTTCTAACTCATCCGTGGCACTGCCGCTGTCGGGACTGGACGCGGACAACACCAAGGACCCGGCATCTAGGGTCAGCTTTACGGCCCGGGATTTTTCCGTCGAAATCGCAGACACCCGGTCCACCGCATCCGCCAACACTTTGCGGCCAACTTTCAATTCCTTGTCATTGCCTTGGGGAATGACCCGTTCATAATCGGGGAAGGTACCGTCAATCAATTTAGACGTTAACATCACGCCGTCGAACGAAAACTGAACTTTGGCATCGGACAAAGACACCAAAATTTCGCCTTCGGTTTCTTCGATCAATTTGTGCAGCTCATTCACCGTTTTGCGCGGGATAATGATGCCCGGCATGTCTTCGGCACCCACCGGAAGTTCGGTTTCGGTGCTGGCCAAACGGTGTCCATCGGTGGCAACCGCGCGCAACACCGGGGCTTTGCCTTCGGTATAGGCGTGCAGGTAGATACCGTTCAGGTAATACCGGGTTTCTTCGGTGGAAATGGCAAAACGGGTTTTATCGATCAAATCTTTCAACTGGGCGGCCACCAAAGCAAAGCTCACGGGCAAATCGCCACCCGACATCACCGGGAATTCGCTGGCGGGCAGGCACGACAAAGAAAAACGCGAACGCCCGGAACGCAAAACCATCTGTCCGTCCCCGGACGTGGCGTCTAGTTCAACCTCAGCCCCGTCCGGAAGCTTTTTCACAATGTCATAAAGCATGTGAGCCGGTGCGGTGGTTTCGCCGGGCTCAATCACTTGCGCCTGAGTGGCGTCAACAATGTCTAAATCCATGTCGGTGGCATTCAAGCGCAACTGACCGTCTTTGGCGACAAGCTTAACATTGGATAAAATGGGAATGGTATTGCGGCATTCAACAACGTTTTGTACGTGCCCCAAAGATTTCAAAAGGGCCGCTCTCTCAATAATCAGCTTCATATCTCATCCAACATTTCGATCAATTTATTAAAAAAAATCCATTGGCACCCCTGTGCCCAAACGATCCCTTTAAAAAAGGGAAGTCATTATACCAAGGTAGCCCCAAATCCGAAGCGTTTTTTCAAACCGGATCTAGAGTGAATTTTACAATGATTTCAATGGCTTGGATATGCAAATCTTGAGAAAAATGAGACGCCGTCGTTCAGCCCTTAAAAATTGGCGAATCGGCGCCAAAAAAAACGGCCCTTAAGTGTTCAACCCGTGTTCAATCCGTGTTCAATCCGTGTTCAACCTGGGTTCAATCCAAGAGCCGTTTAAAGAGATTTTAAAGAGCCTTAACCCTCAAGCATGCGCCGCAGAAGTTCCACGTCTTCGGCAAAACTGGCGTCGTGTTCTCTGAGCTCGTCTACTTTTTTCACGGCGTGCATCACGGTGGTGTGATCGCGACCGCCGAATTTGCGGCCAATTTCTGGAAGCGAACGAGACGTCAACTGTTTGGCCAAATACATGGCAACCTGGCGAGGACGGGCCACGGACCGGGCTCGGCGTGCGGAGTGCATGTCTGAGGTGCGGATGTTGAAATGTGCCGCGACCTTTTTTTGAATTTCTTCGATGGTGACCCGGCGATCATGGGCCCGGATCAGGTCATGCAAAACGTCTTGTACACTTTCCAAGGTGATGTCACGGCCCACCAATGACGAATGTGCGGCCACGCGGTTCAACGCGCCTTCAAGTTCGCGCACGTTCGAGGTGATTTTATGGGCTAAAAATTCCATAACCTTGCCCGGCACTTCGACGTTCATGCGTTCGGCTTTGGCTTGCAAGATGCCCAAACGCAATTCATACGTGGTGGCATGAAGATCAGCCACCAGACCACAATTCAAACGCGACTTCAGGCGTTCTTCCATGCCTTCCAAATCGGACGGTGATTTATCCGCTGAAATAACGATTTGGCGACCTTGGTCAACCAGCGCATTAAACGTGTGGAAGAATTCTTCCTGGGTGGAATCTTTGCCGGAAATGAATTGCACATCGTCAATCATCAAAACGTCAACATTGCGAAACTGTTCTTTGAAGTCGACCGTGTTTTGTTCGCGAAGCGCGCGGATGAAACGGTACATGAATTTTTCAGCCGACATATAAATCACGGTGCGGCTGGGATCTTCTTCGCGAATTTTCCACGCAATTGCGTGCATCAAATGCGTTTTGCCAAGACCAACCCCACCATACAAAAACAACGGATTAAATTGGGCATTGGGCTGTTCTGCCACGCGCAAGGACGCCGCATGGGCAAATTCATTGGATTTACCCACCACAAAATTTTCAAAGGTGAAGCGGCTGTCCAAGGGGGCGCTGATGTCTAGGGCACTTGAGTTCGTGCTGTCAAAGCTCGCAAGATGCGGCACCGCACGGCTTGCAAAGACATTGGGCCGTGTTCCGGGCATGGAGGAAGGCGAAGATATTTCGCCGCGCGCGGTCATCGTATTGCCAGCTACAGTATGACCAGAGGGAGCATGACCAGAGGGGGCATGACCAGAGGGCAAATGACCAGCCACGGAATGACCAGAGGCGGAATGAGACGTTTGGGTGTTGGCGGAAACGGGAATAGGCGCCGCATTTTTCTTTTGCCCGTAATCCGCTTGAATGAAAATCTCAACGTTCGATATTTCAGAATCAGATCCCTGCCAAAGCTCGCAAAGGCGATCCATGTAATGGGCACACACCCAATCTTTCATGAAACGGGTCGGAACAGAAATGCGCACGCTGTCGCCCGAAACTTCCCGGACGGTCATGGTCTTTAACCAGCTTTGAAAAGCGGCTTCGCCGATCTCGCTGCGCAAGCTGGCCAGAACACTATCCCACTGTTCAACAACTAAGACATCCACGGCTAACGAACGCATTCTTTAATTTCCTATGCCACACAGAAGTCAACTTCTGAACGCAGCCAAATAAAACAAAAACAAACGTCAGCACTTTGCCGCATGCGGCTGCTAACGATAACCTAAGGGAGCTTATTGGGCGTTATCAAACGTAGCTTTTTTTCTCCACGTTCCGAAAACTTTCCGGGATCCGAGACTTTCCGGTATCCAAGACTTTCCGGGATCCAAGACTTTCTTGGGTCCAAAATTGGGTCCAAGATTGGGTCCAAGGCTTTCCGGGGGACGTTGGTCATGAGCCCCTTCATCAGGCCATTTTACAACAAACACAAATCGGGATGAAAAAAATAAAATGGCTCCGTTCGAAAAAAAGATCGTTCGTTCTTTAGGCGCATCACCAAGTCCTCCCCGACTTGATAACGAGGCTGATCTTAGAGTTTGTGGCTGCGAGTTTCAACCTAGCCACGGGCCTAAAAAATTAAATAATTGCCTTGACTCTCCGCGGGCTCATTATTTCCATCCACGTTATTCACACCCCCCTAAAAAGCGTTGTAAATACTAGGGCTTTGGCTGTGGAAAAAGGGGTTGATAATTCTCACCATACCCCTGCATGCAGGCTCTTTTTCGCCGGATTTAAACAAGATTTTTGGCGCACGAAAGGCCGCGCTCGTCTGAACCAGCGCGGCCTTAAATTCGTGTCTAGACAGCCGCTTAAATTAAGCGCTGATCGCTTTTACAGAAGCACATAAACGTGACAACTTGCGAGACATTGTATTTTTATCAAATACGCCTTTTTGAGCGCCGCGCATCATTTGTGGTTCAGCAGCTTTCAAAGCGACCTGAGCGGCTTCTTTGTCACCCAAAACCACAGCAGCTTCGACTTTTTTAATAAAAGTACGAACGCTTGAACGACGCGTACCGTTTACGGCTTTGCGGCGGGCTGTTTGACGAATACGTTTTTTTGCAGACTTGTGGTTAGCCATTTTTTAAAATTCCTTACGTGGAACCCTATGTCCCTACGGAAGCGGCGTTATAGAATGCAAGAGCGGCGGCGTCAACCCTTATCGTCGCTTAATCTGGAGCTATTTTTTGGCCAAGACGCTATTTTTCGGCCAAGGCGGGGGTCAGGGCAAGGCGGGGGTCAGGGCAAATCTGACTTTAAGGTTTTGCCCAGATGCCTCAAACCCCAATTGAAGGGTTTCTTCTTCGCGCATGAAACGGCCTTGACCGACGCGTCGCCACCCCAATTGCGGTAAGGTGCGGTCATAAAAAGCCAAAACAGCATGGCTCGAAAGAGACCCTTGAGCCGTTGCCTCAACAATGCGGCCTTGGGGCGTGGAAAATTGCACCCCTTCGCCGACCTCAACCAAACCGCCCATCAACGGTAAATCTTCCATCACGCTGACAAACCGCGAGCTTTGTTGTGCCCACACGGGCGACGAAGCCCCGGCCACAAAAAGACAGATCAAGGCGGCAAGAATGGTGCGGACGAATTTTAAATGCATGCGGCTTTTACCCTATCGCTGTTTTCGAGGGCAATAGTACGTGGAACGCCCCCCTTGTTCCAAGCGACTTATGCCAGATGTTGAAGAAATATCGCAATCACAGTTTGGGCAAGCCTCGCCGGTTCGTCCATAAACGGCAAAACTGAACTGAAAATAACCCAACCCGCCATCGGTGGTGCGGTGATCTTTTAACGTTGATCCTCCGGCGAGAATGGCGGCGTTTAACACGTCTTTTATGGCGGTTGCTAATTTTTCAGCGCGCCCGCCTTGGACCGTACCGGCTGTGCGCTTGGGCGAAATCCCCGCTCGAAACAAACTTTCAGAAGCATATATATTGCCCACCCCTGCCACCACTTTGGCATCCATAATCGCTTGTTTGATGGAGACTCGGCGGCCTTTCAGGGCGGCGGCCAAAACGGGGCCTGAGAATTCATTGCCCAATGGTTCTGGGCCGATGGATTTGATCAAGCGGTGAGTTGCTAAATTTTCAAGCGGCGTTAAATCCATCAACCCAAAACGTCTGGGGTCGGTAAAAACGATGGTAAATGTTCAGCTGTGTTGTTAGGATATATAAACCATGTTGATACATATAAAGCAACCATTGATTTGGTTAAAGATCTTAA
>JAESSV010000193.1 GCA_016763895.1 Magnetovibrio sp.
TCGAAATGTACTCAACCCCCATTTGTCCCTATTGCATGCGGGCAAAGTCGTTGCTTCAACACAAGGGGCTTTCCTATACCGACATAAACGTTATGACCGACCCCAAAAAACGCGCTGAAATGGTGCAACGTTCGGGCGGGGGGCGAACCGTGCCGCAAATTTTTATCGATGGAAAGCCCATTGGTGGTTGTGATGAAATGTTTGGTTTGGAAGCCGATGGCGAACTTGATGTTTTGCTTGGATTTAAATGACGGATTTATCTCAAAACTTTAAAGTCGCTTGTGTGCAAGTGAACGCCAGCACCGTTATGGCCGACAACATTGTCGAGGCGTGCGGGTTTGCCCGGGCCGCCGCCATGTTGGGCGCCGAATTGGTGTTGTTTCCTGAAAACGTGACCATGATGACGTTTGGGGCCGATGAAATTCGCGCCCAAGCCCGCACCGAAGCCGATCATCCGGCGATTGAAATCTTTCAAGCCCTGGCCCAAGAGCTCGATATTTGGCTGCATGGGGGAACCTTGGCCATTGTGGACGGAGATCGCATCGCCAACCGAAGCTTTGTGTTTGCCCCAGACGGATCAATCGCCGCCAAATACGACAAAATTCATATGTTTGACGTGGATCTGGACCACGGGGAAAGCTACCGCGAAAGCGAAACCTTTGCCCCGGGAGAAGACATCATCTTGGTCGGCTTGCCGTGGGGAGGGCTTGGCTTAAGCACTTGTTATGACGTTCGTTTTCCATATATGTATCGCACTATGGCGCAAAATGGAGCGCATATGCTTGCCGTTCCTGCGGCCTTTACCGTGCCCACGGGTGAAGCCCATTGGGAAACGTTGTTGCGCGCACGGGCGATTGAAAATGGCAGCTATGTTTTTGCCCCGGCACAAACCGGCAACCATTTTGGCGACCGCAAGACCTATGGGCATTCCTTGATCATTGATCCATGGGGCAACGTTTTGGCCGAAGGCGGAACTGAGCCCGGCATCATTATTGCCGATGTGGACATGGACCTCGTGGCTCAAGTGCGCGCCCAAATTCCATCTCTTATGCACGGTGTGGAATTTTCTAAGTAGGATTTTTAATGGCACAAAGCGATTGTTTGACGGACAATTGGCCGTGATTGTCTAAAAGCCCATGTTCATAGGCAACGGTTTTCATTAAACCCCGCGTATGTTCAAGCAATTCTTCAGGCTTCAACAAAAAATCTGCGGCGTTGGGCCGACCGTATTTTTCATTACCCACCGCAAAGGTTTCATAAATCAATACGCCTTGGGGCTTGAGGCTGGCAATTAAGTTGGGAAACAACGCCCGGTGCAAATAATTCACCACAACAATAGCGTCAAAAGCGTTGTTTTCGAAGGGCCAAGGGGTCCCGTCTTCCAGATCAGCGGCGATGATAATCGCCTTGTCATGGGCCGTTAAATCCTCAAGGTTTGCGGTCTTTTTATCGACAAATGTCACCGTTGAGCCGTGTTGTAAAAAGAACCGCCCATGCCGCCCACCGCCCGCAGCCACGTCTAAAACGAGAGCATTGTCTTTGACTTGGTGGGCCCATTTGGCGACCCAAGGGCTGATTGGCGTGTTCGGTAAAGGCTTTAAATTATTTATACAACGCTTTGAATTTTCTTTGATATTTGACATTTGTTAACTCTTACATCTTATCATCTTAACTTAGAAGTTTGAGTGTAGGCGTATTCGGCATTTCACCGAGCATTATTTTTGAGAACAACACGGGTCAAATAACATGATTATTTTTCAGCTTTGCTGCCATGATGAACACACATTTGAAGCCTGGTTCAAAGACAGCTATTCTTGTGATAATCAAGCCAGCGTTGGTCTCGTCGAATGCCCCTATTGTGGGTCAACGAAAATATCCAAGGTTTCCGATGCTTTGAAGGACCCCGTTCCGCAATTACCCGTTGGTGTTATCGATGACAATCAGGTGCGGGCTCATGAAGTTGCTCAGAAAATTTTGGATGCGGTGTCTAAGCTTCGCGACTTTGCGGAAGCCAATTTTAAAAATGTCGGTGCGCTTGAGGCCGTCGAACGAAGCGCTCGAAACGAGACCGAAGATGAAGATGTCCTCGATATTGACGGACTGCCCAGCAGAACAGGGACCAATGACTAGGTCTTGTCCCGCTCATTGCACAACGGTCTAAGCACCTTTTGTTAACGCCCCTTGCGGGGTGCTATATTGAGCCCTTGGCTCATAAGCATATCATTTGCAGATTTGTCGCCATACCCATTTTTTAGCCGCACCCGTATTGTCGCCACGGCAATGTTCCCTTGCGGTTGAGCTTGGGTTAGGGGCCTTCTTAAAGTGTTGATGAGCCAAGTCTGTTCTAATTCACCTTGCCATGGCATTGTTTGTATTTCTTGCCAGACCCACACGGACAGCTTTCGTTGCGGCCGACACGGCCCCAAGTTTCGGGGACGTTTTCGTCGCGCTCAGCCGGGGTGGTGCGGGGCTGTTGCGTGAGGGCGGTTGGGGTGTGTTCGACCTGATTTACCGCTGGATCTTCACGGCCTTCGTGGGTTTCGCCGGGGCCTTGTTGTTCGAGTCCTTCGGCGGGCATCACGCGCAGTTCGATGTGTGACAAGATGGTGGTGACACGATCCGTGATGTTGTCGAGCAATGATTTGAACAGCTCAAAGGCTTCTTTTTTGTATTCGTTGAGCGGATCTTTTTGAGCATAAGCGCGCAGACCGATGCCTTGGCGCAGGTGATCCAACGTCAACAGGTGGTCTTTCCACAGTTGATCCAAAACCGATAAATACAGGTTCTTTTCAACGTCACGCATGACTTCGGGGCTGTATTTAGCGACTTTTTCGGCGGCTTTTCGGTCCGCTGCATCAATGATGCGGTCTTCAATTTCTTGATCGGCGATGCCTTCTTCTTCGGCCCATTCGGCCAGCGGCAGGTCCAGCCCAAAGACGCGCAAGACTTCTTCGTGAAGTCCGTCGATGTTCCATTCATCGGCATAGCTTTTTTCAGGAATGGCACGGATAACCATGTCTTCGACGACATAGTGGCGCATGCCAACAATTTCTTCGGCCAGGTTGTCCGCCGCCATCAATTCTTTGCGTTGTTCGTAAACGACTTTACGTTGGTCGTTCATGACATCGTCAAATTTGAGCAAGCTTTTGCGAATTTCAAAGTTGCGGGCTTCGACTTTTTGCTGGGCTTTTTCAAGCGCTTTGTTGATCCACGGGTGGACAATGGCTTCGCCTTCTTCAAGGCCCAGCTTGACCAACATGGTGTCGATGCGTTCAGATCCAAAAATACGCATCAAATCGTCTTCAAGGGACAAGAAGAACGCACTGCTTCCGGCGTCACCTTGGCGCCCTGTGCGGCCGCGCAATTGGTTATCAATGCGGCGGCTTTCGTGGCGTTCGGTGCCGACGATATACAAACCACCCGCGTCTATGGAAATGGCCTTTTGTTCGGCAATTTCGGTTTCGATTTGTTCGATGGCCTTGGCGCGTTTGGCTTCGTCGGTAACGTCGCTTAATTCGCGAAGGATGCGAATTTCCAGGTTTCCGCCCAACTGAATGTCGGTGCCGCGACCCGCCATATTGGTGGCGATGGTGACCGCACCGGGAAGACCGGCATCGGCAATGATGTATGCTTCCTGTTCGTGGTGACGGGCATTAAGAACGTTGTGTTTGATATCTTTGGATTTCAGAAGATCGGCCAAAAATTCCGATTTTTCAATGGAAACGGTGCCCACCAAAATCGGTTGTTTGCGCGCCTGACAGTCTTGGATTAATTCGACAATCGCCTTATATTTTTCATTCGCGGTCCGATAAACAACATCGTTTTGATCCTTGCGAATGTTGGGGCGATTGGTGGGAATTTCCACCACTTCAAGGCTGTAAATCTCGGAAAACTCACCGGCTTCTGTCATCGCCGTTCCGGTCATGCCGGCAAGCGTTGGGTACAGCCGGAAATAGTTTTGGAACGTGATGGACGCCAACGTTTGATTTTCGTTCTGGATGGTGACGCCTTCTTTGGCTTCGATGGCCTGGTGCAAGCCTTCACCAAAACGGCGACCTTCCATCATGCGGCCCGTGAATTCATCGATGATCACGACTTGATCATTTTGCACGATGTAATCAATGTCGCGATGTTGCATTTTATGGGCGCGCAGGCCTTGGTTGATGTGTTGCAACAATCCAACATTGGCCAAGTCGTACATGGAGCCTTCAACCAACAAGCCGGCTTCGCGCAGCAATTGTTCGGAATGTTCGTTGCCTTCTTCGGTCAACGTGATGGCTTTGGCTTTTTCATCAGCTTCATAGTCTTCTTCAAGCAAATTCGGGATGATGTTGTTCACGGCCTTGTACATTTCTGATGAATCTTCGGCTTGGCCGGAAATGATCAGAGGGGTCCGTGCTTCATCGACCAAAATCGAGTCGACTTCATCGACGATGGCAAAATTGAAATCGCGTTGCACCATGTCTTCAAGATTGAATTTCATGTTGTCGCGCAGGTAGTCAAAGCCAAATTCGTTGTTGGTGCCATAGGTGACGCTTGATTGATAAGCCGCCCGGCGTTCGTCATCATTAAGCCCGTGAACAATGCAGGCGGTGCTGAGGCCTAGGGCTTCAAAAACTTTGCCCATCCACTTGGCATCGCGAGAGGCCAGATAATCGTTGACGGTGACCACGTGGGCCCCCTTGCCAGACAGGGCATGCAGGTACACGGCCAAGGTTGAGGTGAGGGTTTTGCCTTCACCGGTTTTCATTTCGGCGATTTGGCCCCGGTGCAAAA
>JAESSV010000194.1 GCA_016763895.1 Magnetovibrio sp.
AAATCCACCATCGCCAATTTGGTGGAAAAGAAACTGCACTCAATGGGGCGTCACACGTACACCTTGGATGGCGATAATGTTCGTCATGGCCTGAACCGGGATTTGGGCTTTACCGATGCGGACCGGGTTGAAAACATCCGCCGCGTGGGTGAAACCGCACGTTTGATGTTGGATGCCGGCATGATCACCTTGGTTTCGTTTATTTCGCCATTCATGTCTGAACGCCGCATGGCCCGAGAAATGGTCGAAGAAAATGAATTTATTGAAATTTTTGTCGACACGACCTTGGAAGAATGTGAACGCCGGGATGTGAAGGGGCTATATGCCAAGGCACGTGCCGGGAAAATCAAACATTTCACAGGCATCGATTCCGCCTATGAAGCCCCCACAAAATCCGAAATAGTGGTGAATGGCGACAAGACGTCTCCTGAGAAAGCTGCGGAAGAAATTGTCGAAGTGCTGTTGAAACGCGGTTTCTTAGAGCTGTAAAAAAACAGTTTATAAGGATTGCCCTGATCTTTGTGGAAATGTTAATGTGCCTTGACTTTTTATAGGGCGCAGGGGGCGCGATGAACAACACTTGGAACCGCACCACCGTCGTTATCGTCGTGCACAATTCTTGTGCTGTGATCGGGGAATGTCTCGATACATTTGGCACCGATAAAAAAATTATTTTGATCGATAATGCCAGTCAAGATAACACGTTGGACATTGTGCGGGAAAAAGCCCCCGACGCTCACATCATTCAAAATAAAATTGGCCTTGGTTATGGCAATGCGGCGTCCCAAGGCTTGGCTTTGGTGGAAACCGAATTTGCCTTGATGATGAACCCTGATGCGGTGTTCGAGGCCGGCACCATCGAAAAATTAACGTCGGTCATGGACCAAGACGCGAGCACGGGCATGATTTCTCCGATCTTGCCGTTGCCGGGTGGCGGGTATGACAAGGCCTGGAACGGGGCTTTTGATCGGCGTCCCTTGATGCCCAGCGACCGGGATGAGGAACCTCGCCCCGAAGGTCGGTTTTGCACATGGTATGTGTCGGGGGCGGTGATCTTGTTGCGCATGGAAGCCGCGCACAAAGCGGGTTTCTTTGATCCTGCAATATTTTTGTATTTCGAAGACGATGATTTGTGCATGCGCATCCAAAAATCTGGCTATACCATTCAAATCGAACCCGCCGCCGAAGCAACGCATGCGGTGGGCGGTTCCGTGGGGTCCGGTTGGGACAAGTCTTATGAAAAATTTTACCACATGGCATGGTCGCGTTTGTATTTCGAAGCCAAATACGTAAGCTTTGCCTCGGCCACCAATTTGGGCCTGAAACAAGCCTTGCGTTTTGGGCCAAAGGCGGTGCTTTATGGATTGACGTTGAACCGCCGCAAAGCAACGCGCGATTGGGCACGGTTTCGGGGCTCTTTGGCTTATTTAATGGGGGTTCCCGCCTCGAAAACAACCAAACGATCAAGACCGGAAATCTCAAAATGACCTCGTGTAGATTTTGCCATGCGCCGCTGACAACGCCCCTTGTTGATTTGGGCCACCAACCGCCCTCTAACAGCTATCTGAAAGCAGCGGACCAAGACGAAAAGGTCTATGGCCTTAAAGCAATGGTTTGTGATGCGTGCCATTTGGTGCAATTGGACACCACCGTCGACCCGGGTGAAATCTTTCACGATGACTATGCTTATTTTTCGTCGTTTTCAAAAAGCTGGGTCGCCCATGCAAAGGCTTATGCGGACAAAATGATCGCAAAGCTGGGTTTGGATGAAAATTCAAAAGTGGTTGAGGCCGCCAGCAACGACGGTTATTTGTTACAGCACTTTTTAAAAGCGGGCGTGCCGGTGTTGGGGGTTGAACCATCGTCCAGCGTTGCCGAGGCCGCCCGTGAAAAAGGCGTCGAAACCATTGAGGCCTTTTTTAATGTTGAAACGGCTGAACGCTTAAAAAACGAAGGCCATGGGGCTGATTTAATTGCCGCCAATAATGTTTTGGCGCACGTCCCCGACATCAACGGGTTTGTGGGTGGCTTTGCAACTTTGTTGAAGCAAGATGGTGTTTTAACCGTCGAATTTCCGCATCTGTTGAACATGCTGAATTTGGTACAGTTCGACACCATTTATCATGAACATTATTTTTACCTGTCGCTGTTATCCGTAGAGGCGGTGTTCAAGGCGCACGGTCTTCGTGTTTTTGATGTGGAAGAAATTTCCACCCACGGCGGATCGCTCCGCGTGTTTGCTTGCAAGGCGAACTCGACGGTTCACGACGCCACGTTGGCGCTTGAGGCCATGCGCAAAAAAGAACAAGACGCCGGATTGGAAAGTGGTGCGGCTTATCAAGGTTTTTCAGACAAGGTCGCCAAGGTGCGCGAAGGCTTGTTGGCCTTTCTTAAATCTGTTCGAGACGAAGGCAAAACCGTTGTCGGGTATGGTGCGGCGGCCAAGGGCAACACGTTGATGAATTTTTGCAACATTGGCGCCGACGATATTGATTTTGTGGTGGACGCGAACGATTGGAAACAAGGCCGATTTTTACCCGGAAGCCGCATTCCGGTGTTGGCGCCGGACCACATCAAAAGCGCCAGACCGGATTTCGTGTTGATCTTGCCGTGGAATTTGCGCGATGAAATTTCCAGCCAAATGGCCTATATTCAAGATTGGGGTGGGCAATTTGTGGTCGCCATTCCCGAAATTGAGGTTTGGTGATGCAGATTGAAAAAACATCCATCGACGGCGTGTTGGTGACATCTTTGCAAAAATTTGAAGATGAACGCGGGTTCTTTGCGCGCACGTATTGCCAACAAGAATTTTCCGACGCGGGTGTCGATATTCAATTGATTCAAACCAACGTGTCGGGCAACAAAACCAAAGGCACCTTGCGCGGCTTGCATTATCAAGGCGAACCTCACCCGGACAAAAAATTGGTGACGTGTTCGCGTGGCTCTGTTTTTGACGTGGCCGTTGATTTGCGAAAAGATTCTGGCACGTACCTTAAATGGTTCGGTTCAATCTTAAGCGCTGAAAACCGCAAAGGCTTGTACGTGCCGCCCGGTTGCGCCCACGGATTTATCACGTTGGAAGACGACACGGATGTGAACTATTTGATGGGCACACACTTTGTCGCCGAACTTTCATGTGGCGTGCGTTGGAACGACCCAGCGTTCGGCATTGAATGGCCTGCTGAACCTCAAAACATCAATGACCGAGACGCGAATTTCCCAAACTGGGCGGGCTAGGATTTGTCATCCTCGGGAACATAAGTCGCAGCAAAGGCCTCCGCATCGGCGCGGATGAAGGTGTAGGCATGTCCTGAGATGGGGGTGGACGTGTTTGATGTGAGGCGTGTCCGTTTGCCTGAGCATGTTCGTCGATATGCTCTGAAGGCCTGCGCCTCGATGCCCCACGCCTTGGCGATAGGATCTTTATGGTGATACAAATATCCTGGTATTTTACGATCCCAGTCCGAGTGTGAATAATGATAAAGGCACACACCTTCGGCGAGGTCACCAAACTTAGTTTCCTCACTAAGGTACGGTGCAAATATGATGGTGTTTTGGGTCCTTAGCCATGCCGCGAATTCATCTTGACCCAGCCATCCCTGAGGAGTTAGCCAGCCTTTTAAGGACATGGTCTCAAGCCCCAAACCGCTGAGGTCATGAAAAACCCAAGCTTGCAGATGCTCTGGTAAATTTTGGTCCTGAATATATTTACACTGACCTTTTGCCCATGGGCGGATTTGGTCAATCGTTGCCAAGGCTGTGGCCTGATCCCGGGCCGCGCGGTTGGGTGTGCCCAACAACACCCCCATGAAACCGTCAAGACTTTCTGCAAACAGGCCGCCCACCGTGATGGCCCCCCGCTGGTCCGGAACCATGCAGCCCCGACCCAGCAACTGGCCCTTTTCATCCACAATGTCTTGAATGTTGTGGCCAAAGATCCTCGCTAGGATTTTGTTAGAACGTTGACCGACATCAAAGCGGTCCGCAAGCTCTTGCCCCTTAAGGGTCCGCCACGACCTGCCTTTAATGGTATCCACATGCTCATTAGCATCCCGTGTGGTGACGGTGACGTCCAGGGCCGGGGCCAAGGCCAAGATCATTTGATGCAGGCTCTTCGGCTCGCCATCATCGCCTATTAATATTCCCCCATCATCCGTTGGTTTTGTGTTGAGGATCAAACGGATTTCGGTTCCGTATGCGGTTAACTTTTCAGCCTCTGTCGCTTTGCGCAACAGGGGGCGTTGGCCTGTGCCGTGTTGAAATTCCAAGACCCGGGTATCTTCGTTACCTTTTTGATAAGACCGGGTGATGAGGGTGACGTGATCGGCAATCATGAATGTGGAAAAGAAGCCAATGCCAAAGCGTCCGGTGGCGCTAAAATCAGCCTCGGCCAATTTGGGGTATTCCCGGCGCATGATGTCTGATCCCCAAAAACTGGTGCCAAAATTCAACAGGTTGTTTACAATGACGTCGTTGCTCATACCCAATCCGGTGTCGGTGATGATCAAGGTGTTGTCCGACGTCAATTCAATGTCGATGCTGTATTGTTTATCGCTTTCTTCGTTGCCATCCAATACGGCCCGGGCCCGCACCGCATCGGCAGAATTTTGGATGATTTCGCGGATCGCCATGCGTGGGTTATTTCCATACAAGGCCTTGCCGCCCAGTTTATCAATTAAATCTGGTATATCGGAAATGTGCAGGGCCGTATCCACGGTGCCCCAACCGTCAATTTGCACCGAATTTTTTAAACGTGCCGGTGTTTCGATGTTGCGAATGCGTCGAACTTTAAACCGACGGAAATTCCCATGATCGGCCAACATGGCATCCGTTTGGCTCAATTCCCGATCCGCCATGGTTAAGGTGTCATAACACAACCACCAAGCCTCGCTTTTTTGGCAGGTAAAGGGGCGTTTCGAGGTGTAATCAAAGGCATCGTCATCTACCGTAACCTGGTTCAAAAGATTTTGGAATTCCCAGTGCAGTTTCGATGTGCCTTGCGGTTGGCGCAACGCAAACAAAAAACTAGGCGCGCGCCGAGAATCCAAATGACACATATCCGCCGTGCGCAAAATAGCGGCAATTTTTAACGCATCAACGGTGCCCATATTGGGGAAGTTAGTCGAGGCAGCAGGGGTCCTGCTTGCAAATTCTTCTTCGACTTTTTCAATAGACCACCAATGGCTATGGGCGATTTTACCGATGATGTGACCAAAATCGTCAAGCAAATCGGAATCGTCCAACAGTTTGTATGTTGCTCCGTTGTTAGGAACTGTCCATGATCGAGACAATAATTTTTTTGCATTTTTGGCACGTAAGGCGCGCAATATTTCGGGAATTGCATCTTGCACAATACGCCCACTGGGGGCTTGGACATCAAAGTCGGGGCCATTTTCACCCCGCCGCTTGGCCACATGCCGAACAGTTTGAGCCCAAAGGGGATCAGATTTAAGTTTGTCCCACCCACCCACGGCGGCCACGCTCATAGCCGCATCATGCAATAAAATAGCCCCACCCAAAACAAAGGCTTCCGCCGGGTTCATGCGGTATTTGGGGCCGATGATTTTATCAGCAAGACCCCACAAGGCATCCATATGTGTGATGTCGTGAACCGTTAAGCCGGGTATGTCGTTGTGGGTTCCTTTGACCAAATCTGCAACACGGGCCCGCATGCCAATATAGGCTGTTCTCAGCTTGGTCCGATCAGCGGCGTGTTTGTCTTTGCCCTTTTTACCTAGGGTGCGTTTCCAAAGCCCGGTTGATTGGTATGTCATATAGAACGCAGCCCCCATGAGGTGTAAAAGTGTTCATATTTTTTACACATATAGGGGCGTGTGTCGAGGGAACGGTGATGTTTTTATTCTTTGATGCCAATAACCGATCCGTTGACGCGGGTGAGCATCATGCGAATGTTGTTGGTGCTTAGGTATTCATCAACGGCTTTGCGCGCACCTTCCCAATCCCCATAATCATCAATGATCAGAATGCCGCCTTTGACCAATTTGGGAAACAGGTGGTCCATTTCGTGTTTGGTGGACTTGTACCAATCGGTATCTAGGCGCAACAAGGCAATGTCACCCTTGGGGGACTGGCTGGGGATGGTGTCTTCGACCATGCCTTTGCAAAATTTGAAATCATTGATGTTCAAGCCCAAAGATTTGAGGTTGGCTTGCACGTCTTCTAGGGACGCCATGCACCAATTTGAGCTTTCGGTGCCGGTGCGTTTTTCCAAGAATTCTTCCATGGCATCGTTCCCGCCCATGGTCACATCTTCGGCGGTTGGAATTGACATGCCTTCGAAGGTGTCAAAAAGATACATGTCGCGTTTATCGTTCAAGGCCTTAAAGGTCAGCGCCGCAGCGCCCATAGCCCCGCCTCGCCACACACCGCATTCGATAACGGCTCCAGAAATTTTGTGTTTGGAAATGTGACGTGCCGCTGTGATGAGCGCGAACAAACGGTCATGGCCGATCATGGTGAACGGTGTCACCGCTTGAATGGTTGCAATCGCATCACCGTCAAAATCTTTTGGGAATTTTCCGGGCTTGTGAGCTTCCAGACCAAATAGGTGTGTAAAGCCTTTGATGAGGGCGTTTTTATTGATGCGCATGGAGTTTCCTCATGGTGTTTCCTCGACGTTTAAGTCTGAAATATAGTGCTGTGTAGCTTAATCGGCAAAGACTGTCCAGTCGTTGACAAAGGCTGTTACAGTCGTTTTTTTAGGGATTTTTTCCAACGGCTCCAAGGGGTCCGGTAGTGGGCCTTGGTGGTGAACAAGCTGTGTTTCAGTTCTTGGTCGAAAAGGTGCGGGACAAAGCCTTGCTTCCAGGCCACGTACGGCAGGCTCAATTGGTCTCTGTGGCTGTGCGTGTTCATCTGTTCCCACCATGCTTCCATAAGCTTCACAACGTCTGGCGCGTTGTGGCGGCGCAAAAGGAAGTTGTTTTCAAATAGTTTTAAATCAAGCGGAATGTTATCGGCAAGATAG
>JAESSV010000195.1 GCA_016763895.1 Magnetovibrio sp.
ATTCCGCCACAGGGGCAACGGTGGTGTGCGGCGCCATAATACCTACAGATCACCATTGGTCAACACTTTGTGAAATGTTTTTTTCCCGTTCTGAAAAGTCGCGATTGCTGAACGCTTTTGAGACTGCTATCACCACACTCAGGCGGCGTTGTTCGCCACGCATTTTTTTGAGGAGAACCGGGTTGCTGCGTCGATTATATGACTGGACCATGGATTTTGCGGCCAATCGCAATGCCATGTGGGCATTGTTTATTTTTTCTTTTGTGGAAAGTTCGGTTTTCCCGATTCCCCCGGACGTTTTGATTATCCCCATGGTGTTGGCGGCGCGTGAAAAAGCATGGAAAATTGCTGGCGTCTGTACCATAGCCTCAATTTTAGGCGGCCTTGGTGGGTATGGCATCGGTTATTTCTTGTTTGACAGTGTCGGCCAGCCGATTTTAGAAATGTATGGCAAGCTAGACAAATTTAATGAATTTCAAGGCATGTATAATGAATACGGGGCCTGGATTGTCGGTATGGCGGGGTTAACGCCGTTTCCGTTTAAGGTCATTACCATCGCCAGCGGGGTGACGGGTCTTGATTTGCCGACGTTTGTGATCGCGTCCATTTTGTCCCGTGGAGCTCGCTTTTTCTTGGTGGCGTGGTTGTTGTGGTATTTTGGAGACCCGATCCGCAGCTTTATTGAAAAATACTTGGGTCTTTTGGTCACGGGTGGGTTTATCTTGTTGTTTGGCGGCTTCTTGGCGTTGAAGTTTTTGGTGTAAGGGAAAGATTCTTTATGAACGAAGCACGACTTTATCCCAAACTTTTGGCCGGTGTTGGCGCGGGTGCGCTGATTATGGCTTATATTGCTCAGTTTGGTTTTGGACTTGAGCCTTGTGTGTTGTGTCTTTACCAACGCATCCCCTATGCGTTGGTCGCAATTTTGGGGTTTATCGCCATGAAAAGGCCCCAAAATTTAAACGATATTTTGGTGGCGTCTGCGGTTGTGTTTGCCGCCAGTACCGCTTTGGCCGCGTATCATTTTGGGGTTGAACAACATTGGTGGGTGTCGGCGACGGGATGCACCGGAGACGTTTCCAAAACCTTTACCACCCAAGATTTGCTGCAAAGCATGCAACGCAAACAGCCCAAGGCTTGTGACGCCGTTGATTGGACCTTATTTGGTCTTTCCATGGCGGGCTGGAATGTCCTATTCTCTATATTCTGTGTTCACGCCATCATCATCGCACGGATGCGTTTAAGGGAGGACTAAGATGTCTGCCAACACCTCGCCCACCAAAACCACCACACCCATAGGCGGTCGCATGCCCGGCGATCCCACCAAAGAAGAATTGATCAAAAATATCATTCGCGTCGACCAAGCCGGAGAATATGGCGCGGTGCGCATTTACGAAGGTCAATTGGCGGTGTTGGGCAAAGGCCCCAAAGGCGACATGATCCGCCACATGAAAGAACAAGAAGACGTTCACCTAGACACGTTTAGCAAAATGGTTTCCGATCGCCGCGTGCGTCCCACGGCGTTGATGCCGCTTTGGCACGTGGCAGGCTTTGCCTTGGGCGCGGGCACGGCTTTGCTGGGTGAAAAAGCCGCCATGGCGTGCACCGTTGCGGTCGAAGAAACCATCGACGAACACTATCAGGCCCAAATCAAAAAGCTTGGCGACGACGAATCCGACCTGCGCGAGACCTGCATTAAATTCCGCGAAGAAGAACTCGAACACCGAGACTTAGGCCTTAAAAACGGCGCCGAACAAGCCCCCGCCTACGCGCTGCTTAGCCGCGCGATTAAGTTCGGAACGTCGATGGCTATTCGCTTGTCAGAGAAAGTTTGAGCCCAACCCTATTGGATCATGACAGATCCTTGCATTTAAAGCGGTTGGGTCAAAACCTCAAAGATATTTTAATCCTTTAAAGCCAATATGTTGGGTAATTCTTTTTTGACATGATGGTGTGAAAAATAAAGGCGACAACACATAATGTTGTGGCTCCGACCAGTGTTGGCGTTAACAAAAAGGGCCAAGTTGCATGGGTCAACATGATGATGACCGGATTAGACCCCGCCGGGGGATGAACGGTTTTTGTGAGTTGCATAACCGCGATCGCGGTCGCAAGGGCCAATGCCGTACTCCACCAGGTCACACCCAGGACTGAAATAAATAAAAGGCCCATCAGGGATGATAAAAAATGCCCGCCAATAATATTTCTTGGTTGGGAAAAAGGACTTTCCGGAAAGCCAAAAACAAGAACGCAAGTGGCCCCTAATGAACCCAGGACAAAGGGGTAATGCGTATAATCTGTGACCAAACCAATTACCGCAATGCCAATTACACCCCCAATCCAGGCAATCATAATGGCTTTTATAGGTGCCATTGGCGGTTGCTTAGCGTGGCCATCTTTAACCTTATTCCAAAGCCTAAAACGCTTTGGCAGTATGTTGTTTACAGCATCAACTTCTGTGATCGTATCTTGTGTGTTGGGAAGAGTCATGATTGCTCCTTATCAAAACAAACGTTTGGTTAAATATAATCCGTTGAAATATGTAACTTTATGTCCTTACGTCGTGCGGTTCTTCGTCGTAAAATGATGAGGGTGGAATTTAAGAGGGCTGAGGGGGGTGTGCCAGTTGCTTTATTGTGCTTTTCAAAAGCGATGGATCATCGAATATTCTGACCATCATCAGCGTCCCTTGAATGGTCGAAACGGCTTGCAGTGATTTTGCTTTGGCCTGTTTTGCAGAAAGACCAAGCTCACCATAAATCAGTTCATAAGTTTCCGCCCAGTCTTTGAAATATTTTTGAATGATCGGCCTAAAGGTTGGTGTGGTGTTGATCGCTTCAAGGGCAATATTACCCATTAAACAGCCATCTCTGCGGCCTATAAAATAGTCGAGCGTAATCTGTGAGAGGGATTCCAAGCGTTGCTGCGGTGTGCGACTTTTGTCCTTCCCAATTGGGAACACCTCGTCTTGAAAATAGCGATCCACATGACGAAGGACAGCTTGAGCCAAGTCTTCTTTACTGGCAAAATAATGATACAAGCTCCCCTTAAGAAGCCCGCAAGCCTTGCCCACATCGTTCATGGTGGTGCCGTGATAGCCTTTGCTTCTTAACAACAGCAAAGCTTCATTGATCACCCCTTCTTCATCTGTTTTTTGAACGGCCATGAACGCCCCTTTCTGATTTAGACTTTATTTACCAAACGTTCGTTTGTCAAATAAAGTTACACGTTTTTGTCGCGGCCCCTTGCCAACCCCGCCACAACGCCCCGA
>JAESSV010000013.1 GCA_016763895.1 Magnetovibrio sp.
CCTTTTGACAAGAGAAGGGCCTTGAACGGTGTAAAAATTGAGCAGGAAAACCATGCTTACGCCTCTTGTGCCTTTTGTGCCTTTTGCTCTTAGGACTCTGGGGCTTCGGCGCCTTCCATCATGGCTTCGGCTTCGGACATGGCGGCTTCAACTTCTTCAGCAGCCACGTCGTGAACGGTAAGGCTATCTTCCGTGACTTCTTCGGCTTCATTCGGTTCGCCGTTCACTTCTTGTTGCAAAGCGCGAATGTCCATTTCTTCTTCGATGACATCATCGTTTTCGATGTAACGTTGCAAGCCCCGGATAAGGGTTTCTTCCAACTCGGCGAAATCAACATTTTCTTCGGCAATTTCACGAAGAGCAACAACAGGATTTTTGTCTTCGTCGCGTTCCAATGTCAGCTCTGCACCAGCAGCGAGATCACGGGACCGTTGGGCCGCCGTCATCACCAGTTCAAAACGGTTAGGAATTTTTGTTACGCAATCTTCGACCGTGACGCGGGCCATGAATATTCTCTCCAGTAAATCATTGTGAATCTTTGGATATATATGGGTTAGAGCCGCCTAACGCAAGACAATTAGCCCGAAAATTGAAATTTCTTTATATCAAAGGTCGACAGACCTGATCTGTGGGTAAATTTGCAATCATGTTTTCAAGGGTTTGTCCCGTCACCGGGTGCACCCAACGCGGAGCCAACTGGGCCAAAGGCAACACCACAAAAGCCCGGTTTTGCAGGCGAGGATGAGGAATTTGTGCTTGGCTCCCCTCAAGATTAAGGTCGTTATAAGCCAACACGTCTAAATCCAAAACCCTTGGCGCATTGCGTTCGGACCGCACCCGCCCAAAATCAGCTTCGATCGCATGCAGGGTTTGCAACAAGTCAAACGGCGTTAAGTCCGTTGTCACTTGAACCACACCGTTGATGTACCAGGGCTGATCAGATGCGGGCACGGGTGCACTTTCGAACCAATTGGACTTCGCAACGATGTCCAAAGACGTCAAAGCGTCCAAAGCCCGGCACGCCGCTTCACAGGTGTCCTTGGGGGCTCCGAACCGCTTTGATGGCAAGTTTGCACCGATACCAATAAAAATCATAAATCAAACCAATCCCAATTGAGCTCTTGCGAATGGGGTCCAACGCCCCCATCTCTAAGGCACCTGATATATTACAGGGACATTCTAACGTACATACTTTTAAAGGAATTTTTTTATGGTTTTTTATCCTCAAGAACGCATCGGGCTTTTTATTGATGGCTCAAATCTTTACGCAGCGGCGCGCGCCCTAAATTTTGACATTGATTATAAAAGCCTCCTGAAATTTTTTCACTCTGAAGGTCGTTTGATCCGGGCCATGTATTACACGGCTTTGATTGATGATGCCGAATATTCGCCCCTGCGGACCTTGGTTGATTGGCTGGATTACAATGGCTATACCATGGTTACAAAGCCCGCCAAAGAATTCACAGATCCCCAAGGCCATAAAAAAATCAAAGGCAATATGGACATCGAATTGGCCATTGACGTCATGGAAATGGCCCCGGCTCTTGACCACATCGTGCTGTTTTCCGGAGACGGAGATTTTCGCCGCCTTTTAGAAGCCGTGCAACGTAAAGGTCTGCGCTGTACCGTGGTCAGCACGGTCAAATCCCACCCGCCCATGGTGGCCGATGAATTGCGCCGCCAAGCCGATAATTTTGTTGAACTTGCAGACTTGCAACAGCAAATCGGGCGCCCACATGAACGCCAACAGCATTCGGAACGCGAAGACCATCCTCAACCTGAATCTGAATCTGATTTTGTTGAGGACGAGCCTGAACAACATAACAAAATTTCGACTCCGGCCGATTTTGATTAGGTATGAAGCTGTTCGAACCTGACTTTGAATGCGACTTGTGTCCACGGCTGGTCGAATTTCGCACCCAAAATCAGACCAAATATCCTGACTTTCACAACGGACCTGTTAAAAGTTTTGGCCCTTTAAGCGCTGAAATTTTGATTGTGGGGCTGGCCCCCGGTCTTAAAGGCGCCAATCGCACAGGTCGCCCCTTTACCGGCGATGGCGCCGGGGATTTGTTGTTCCCAACCTTGCTTAAGTTTGGTTTGGCCGAGGGCACGTTTGGGGCCTCTGAACATGATGGGCTTGCCCTCACCAATTGCCGCATAACCAATGCCGTGCGGTGCGTTCCTCCGCAAAACAAATCCAATGCCGCCGAGGCCGCCGCCTGTCAGCCTTTTTTGGCGCACGAGATACAGGCCATGAAAAACCTGCATACAATTGTTTCCATTGGATTATTTAGCCATAATGCGGTCTTGAAAACCTTGGGCTTCAAACAATCTACTTTTAAATTTACCCACGGCGCACACCACAATATTGGACCCGGACTTCGCTTGGCCGACAGTTATCATTGTTCAAGTTACAACACCAACACCGGGCGTTTGACGACACAAATGTTTGAAGATGTATTTCAAGCCTTACTTTGATAAGCTTGCCCAACGAGATATCATTGGATTCTTAAGGAAATGCATATGCGTGTTGTTTGTTTGGATATGGAAGGCGTCTTGGTCCCTGAAATTTGGCTGGGCGTAGCTGAAAAAACGGGCCTTGAAGAGCTGCGCCTCACCACCCGTGACATCAAAGATTACGATGAATTAATGACGCATCGCTTGAAAGTCCTAGACCAACACGACATCAAAATGGATCTGATCCAAGATGTCATTGGCAAAATGGGGCCTATGGAAGGGGCAAAAGACTTCATTAACGGGCTCAAAAAACACGCCCAAGTGATCATCTTGTCCGATACTTTTTATGGCTTTGCCCGCCCGTTGATGGAACAACTCGATTGGCCAACGTTGTTTTGCCATAACCTAGACATTGCCGCAGACGGGCGCATTGAAAACTATCGTTTACGCACCTCAGACCACAAAACAAAAACCGTTAAGGCGCTCAACGCGCTTAATTTTTGTACGGCGGCCATGGGCGACAGTTACAACGATACCGGCATGATTCAAGAGGCTTCTGTGAGCTGTTTTTTCCGCAGCCCGCAATGCGTTTTGGATGATTTTCCGGCCTATTCCCATTTCACGGATTACGCTGAAGCCACCGAATATCTGCTCACCACCGATTTGAAATAAGCCATGGTTGACGTCGTAAGCCTCAACCAATTTCGCAAAGCCAAAACGCGGTCGGACAAGGCCACAAAAGCCGAAAATAACCGCATAAAGTTTGGCCGCAGCAAAGCGGAAAAAGCCAAAGATGCCAAAGATCTGGCGGCTCAGAAACGCGCTCTTGACGGCAAACAAATTGTGGATAAAACAGACCCTTAGTCTTGGTGTTCCGGATCATCCAACAGCTTGTGCATGTGCACCATCACGTATTTTGTATAAGCATTGTCAACTTGGGCTTGAGATTTGTTTCGCCAAGCGGCCATAGCTTCGGCTTTATTGGGGTAAATTCCCACAAAGTCCAAGGCATTTAAGTCTTCAAATTCAACACCTTGAGGGTCTTTAACTTGACCGCCAAAGACCATATGAAGCAATTGTTTTGGCTGTGCAGTCATTAGATATTCTCCGTTTTGTGAGTTTAGGCGCACATCTTATCTGGAACATACGGACCTGTATCGCTATATTCTCAAGATGTGTGAATTATTGGGCATGAGTGCCAACGTCCCGACTGATATATGTTTTAGTTTTTCCGGCTTGATGAAGCGCGGCGGCGATACCTCGCACCACAAAGATGGCTGGGGCATTGCCTTTTATGAAGGTGCGGGATGTCGCACATTTCATGATCCAGAACCCAGCGCCACATCCAAAATTGCTCAGTTAATTTGCAATTATTCCATCAAAAGCAAAACCGTCATCAGCCATATTCGCAAAGCAACCCATGGCCAGGTGAATTTGGTGAACACCCACCCTTTTGTGCGCGAGATGTGGGGCCGAAATTGGGCTTTTGCCCACAATGGCAAACTTCCGGGCATCCGCAAACGCAAGCTTGAACATTTTCACCCCGTCGGCGATACCGACAGCGAACATGCCTTTTGCTGGATGCTGGACCAAATTCGCAACCATTTTGCAAAACCCCCTCGTGGGCGCAAGGCCTTAGCCCGTTTGATTCAGGATTTAGCCGACGATGTGGCACGTTCAGGTGGCACATTCAACATGCTGCTCAGCGATTCACACGTTCTGTTTGCCTATAACACCACCAAACTGTCCTACCTCACCCGGCGGGCGCCCTTTGGCCAAGCTCAACTGGTCGACGACGATATGGCGATTGATTTTTGCACGGAAACCAACGCAACCGATATTGTAACGGTCATTGCCACCACACCGCTCACCGACAACGAAACTTGGGCTCCCCTCAAGCACAACACACTGTATGTTTTTCACAACGGACTGATCGTAAAATATTAATGAAACGCATTTATATTGCCCTTGCCTTTGTTGTTCCACTTGTTGTTTCACTCGGCTATCTGACATTAAGCGCGTTGAAGACACCCGACTTGGTCTGTGGCCCCCTGCCCGAATACACGCCCTTGGCAACACGCCATGGGAATGATCATTGGTCCGATGAAAAACTACGCGTTTTCAGCGCGATGCCTTCGGCTGTTGAAATCCCCCAAGGTTGGCAAGCGGTCGGTGCGGACCAAGTGACAAACACCTGTGCATTGTTTCCACGCCATCAATCTGTTGTCTTTATCAAGCCAGAATTTTGGCAATCCAAAATGATTAAGATTAAAAAAATCGGTTTCAAAGTCCGCCGCTTTGCCCTTAAGGCAACCTCAGATTCTGACATAGCTAAAATGGATCGCCGCATCGCGGACACGTTTAAAAAAGTTTCCGCATTGTTCCCGCTTGGCCTGCGACCGGACCAAAAGACTTTGCCCCATGATATTTTGGTCACCATTGGAATTGCCGGGGACAACCGCACAGATGCGACCCGGATTTACCCGGCTCCGGGCCCTAATCTTTCCAGCTTGTTTTATGATCTAGACAGCAATCGCGGCACAGATTTGTTTATCCATGCCCTCGCCCACTTTTACAACAAGCAACGCCCAAGGGATGAGACGACACCTGTTGAACAAGACTTGCCCAAAACAGAATATTTGGAATTTGTCGCCAGTTGGGCCGAACTGGCGCTAAATCACAACCATAATTACGTCAAAAAGCGTGTTCGTTTTTTAAAGCGCCAACATAAATTGTTGAGCGACAAAGATCCCAACAGTTGGCCATCGTACCGGGCTCTTAAAAACATTCGACATCTTCAAGGCCCTTTTGGTATTCCTCCGCAAAACGATCCAGCCGCGATTGAATACACACACTATTATCTGTCTCCGCTTATTTTATTGGCCATAGACGGTTTGCTGGCGATGGACGCCCCGGATCTTTCCGTAACGGCAATGCTTCAAGAAATTCACAAAGGCAAAAGCCCCGGTTTGCTGAGCTCATTCCACAAAAACATGCCCATGCGGTATAATCTTATTCGAAAATGGATGTTGGGTGAAAAGCAAATTCCGTCAAGACTCATCAACCGAGGCCTCATACGCCTGCACAGTGGTGCGAACGAAAAATCATGATGCGACCACAAGTCCTTAAAAGTAATGTTGAAATGATTTAAGTTAGGCCTTAAGTTATATTTAACATACAAATTGAAAGGCTTACTAACGAAATGTACCGACGGATAATACCCATTGTTTACCTTGCCGTTAGCGTTGTTTGCTTTTTGATTGCCCCCACTGTTGCCCCAAGTTATGCGAACGACATCTTTCAAGGCCCCTTGGCCCTTTCTGAAAAGGAACACGTTTGGCTAAAGGCTCATCCGGTCATTGAAATTGGTGTTGATGGCAATTGGCCCCCCATAGATTTTATAAACGACCAAGGTGTTTTTTCTGGAATTTCCGCCAATACACTAAAAATGATCGAATTGAGATTGGGCATTACGTTTAAACCCGTCTCTGGGGCATCTTTTAAAGATATGCTTGGCCAAGTGATGGATGGAACCCTTAAGGTCGGCGCAACCATTGCCTGGCGCAAAGACCGCGCCGAAAAGCTTTGGTTTACGGAACCGTTTTTTAAGGTCAAATACGTTATCATCACCCGCAACTCGGAATACACCATATCTTCGCTTCAAGACCTTGAAAACAAGTCCATTGCCATTGAAGACGGTTATTTTCTGCATAAGGAACTGAGCGAACAATATCCAAATGCGACATTGGTGCCCGTTAAAAATACCCGGGAAGCTTTGCGCGCCGTCTCGCGCGGTAAGGCAGATGCCTATATTGGCAATCGAGCCGTTGCCGACTGGATTTTGATCGAAGAAGAACTCTCCAATCTTAAAGTCGCCGGAGATCCAGGCTTTCCCCAAAACCCCCAACGCTTTGCCATTCACATTGACCCAGAATTCGAACCGCTGGTTTCGCTGATGAATAAGGCTCTTGCCTCTATCAGCGAACAGGACAAATTGGACATCGCCCAAACGTTCCTCAAAGCGAACGTTTCGTCTGTTCTCAAAACAGATGGGATCGTCTTTTCGCCCTCAGAAAAACGCTTTATCGATAACACTGTTGTCATGGCCGCGACCACCACCAATTGGCCGCCTTTTGCCTTTGTCAGTGACGCATCTGGAAAGGCTGCGGGGATTGGCTATGACTATTGGAAAGAAATTACGAAAACAGCTGGGCTAAAAACTGACATCGCCCACTTTGATGATTTTTCAAAGCAAATACAAAGCCTTAAAGATAAAAAAGTCGACCTGATGTACAGTTCTGGGGTGACCGAAGAGCGTCAAAAATATTCAATATTTTCAAATCCATACACCAGCTTTCCCATTTCAATCGCAACCTCAAAAGAAGAAAACTTTATTCAAGATGTGAATTTCTTGAAGGGCAAAAAGATCGCTATAGGCCGTAATTTTACAGCCCATAAAATGATGCTCAAGGCTTTTCCCGAATTCACATATGTTCCTGTGAAAAATGCAAAAGAAGGTTTGCAATTGCTCTCTCAGGGCGATGTCTTCGGTTATATCGATATTATGCCGACACTCGCCGATTCCATTAACAAATACGGCTTCACAAACCTCAAAATTTCCGGAAATACAGGCTTGTTATTTGAATTGCGACTGATGATCAGAGATGATTATCCAGAACTTCTGTCCATCGCCAACAAAGTCATTGCCAACTTTGATCCAGACCTTAAACGACAAATTTTAAATCGCTGGATTAACGTTCAGTACGACCAGGCTTTCGATTTCAAAAAATATTTACCCTACGCAGTGGCCTTTAGCTTTGTCATTTTATTGATCATATTCAGCCTGCACCAGTCTCGCAAACGTGTGCGCAAGGTCAATAAAGAACTTGTCCGCCACGTCGATGAAAGCTCAAAAGAACTGCGCAGCAGCAAAGGACAATTGCTGAAATTATCTCAGGCCTTGGAACAAAGCCCCAGTTTGGTGTTCATCACCGACATGGAAGGCTCTATCGAATATGTAAATGCCAAGTTCATAAGAACAACGGGTTATGAACGTGATGAAATCATTGGTCAAAATCCACGTATTCTAAAATCAGGTCACTCGTCTCGTTCCTTGTACGTTGAACTCTGGAGAACCATTTCTTCGGGTGGAACATGGCGTGGAGAACTCATGGACCGCTGTAAGGACGGAGCTTTATTTTGGGCCAGCGTTTCCATTTCGCCGATCCGCGATGAACATAAAAAAATCACTCATTTCCTTGCCGTACACGAAGACATTACCCTGCAAAAAGACGCCGAAGCAACGATGATGTTGGCGGTTGAGCAATCTGAAATCGCTAACCGTACAAAAACAGAACTGTTGGCCAATATGAGCCATGA
>JAESSV010000196.1 GCA_016763895.1 Magnetovibrio sp.
ACAATAAATGCGTGTCGGTTCCGCCTGTGGAAATGGCATAGCCTCCGTCGATCATGGTTTGAGCCAAAACCTTGGCATTGTCCACCACACGCTGAGCATAGCCTTTAAAGCTGGGCTCTAAGGCTTCACCAAAGGCAACGGCCTTGGCCGCGATCACATGCATCAAAGGTCCCCCTTGAAGGCCGGGGAAGATCGCTGAATTGACCTTTTTCGCGATATCTGGATTGTTGGTGAGGATCATGCCACCCCGGGGGCCACGTAAAGTTTTATGGGTGGTCGTGGTGGTCACGTCCGCAAATGGAACCGGGCTGGGGTGAATGCCCGCAGCCACCAGGCCCGCAAAGTGGGCCATATCCACCATCAAAAGAGCCCCAACCTCATCCGCAATGTCGCGGAAACGTTGGAAATCAATAAAGCGCGGATAGGCGGAACCACCCGCAATGATTAATTTAGGTTTGTGTTCACGGGCCAGGCTTTCAACTTCGTCGAAATCAATGCGCAAATCTTTTTCGCTGACCCCATATTGTACCGCGTTGAACCACTTGCCAGACTGAGCCGGAGGTGCGCCGTGGGTCAAGTGCCCACCCGCCGCCAAGCTCATGCCCAAAATGGTGTCGCCGGGTTTGAGCAAGGCCATAAACACGCCGCCATTGGCTTGCGCGCCCGAATGCGGCTGAACATTGGCAAATTCACAACCAAACAGCTCTTTAGCGCGGTCTTGTGCCAATTTTTCAGAAATGTCCACGTACTCGCAACCGCCATAATAGCGACGCCCCGGATAACCTTCGGCGTATTTGTTGGTGAGAACACTACCTTGAGCCTCAAGCACGGCGGTTGAGACGATGTTTTCAGACGCGATCAGTTCAATTTGGTTTTGCTGACGCCCCAATTCTTGATCAATGGAGGTTTTAATGGCTGGATCATTTTCGGCCAAAGTCTTGGAAAAGAATTGAGCGAGTTCGTCGTTAGGATAAGAGGTCATGGGTTGGGACTCTATTAAATCAAGAAGTTAAACAGGTGGATTGCTGAGTTTGTCGACGCGGCCTTGGTGACGTCCGCCTTCAAAACTTGTACTTAAAAATGCATCTGAGCATTCTTGGCAAAGGTCTGGGCCGATCATACGGCCACCGAAAACAATCACGTTGGCATCGTTATGTTCGCGGCTTAAACGAGCCCCGGTCACATCGTGGACCAAAGCCGCCCGGATTTCCGAAAAACGATTGGCCGCTATTGAAATACCTATTCCGCTGCCGCACAGCAACATACCACGGGTGGCTTTTCCATTCTTAAGCGCCTCGGCCAACTTGTAGCCGAAATCTGGATAATCAACAGATTCGGGTCCATTGACCCCAAGGTCTAAAATTTTATGGCCTTTGCTTTTAAGGTACGTGACCATGTGTTCCTTAAGGGCTAAAGCTCCGTGATCATTGGCAATGGCTATCGTTTGGCTCGGCATGTAAGGGTCCTTGTTCTAAAACGCAGATAATCTTGACCTTAGTTACCATATATCGCGCACCGTTGCCAAGCGGGCACAAGCGCTCGGGCATCATTTATCTTTATTTTGTGCGTTGTCTTTTATATTGACCACTTCAGCCCCGTTCATGATGCGAAAGTTGTGGCTGCGCTCTTTGCTTTTATAAACATCGTAATAAAGGTCTTGATCGATTTCATTGCCCTCTTTGAAGGTCAAGACCTTTGGCTTTATGTCATAAATCTCAGACCGATTGATGAATTCACGCGCGGCGACGATAACTTGGTCGCCCGGCTGGCATGAACGGGCCGCCGAGCCATTTAAAACACAGCATTTTGATCCGGGTTCACCCAAAATCACATAAGTTTGGATTCTTGCCCCGGAATTTTTATTCCAAATATCGACAAACTCCATGGGTAAAATCCCCACATGCTCACACCAATCCGGATCCAAGGTGATCGATCCTTGGTAGTCAAGGTTTGCATCGGTAACGCGAACACCGTGAAGCTTCGCGCGAATAATTTCGATCATAAAAAATCAATCCTACTTGAGGCCCAAATGCTTTTTTCTATTTTTTTCAATAACATAGGCAAGTTTACGCGCCGCCAATAACTTAATTGCGTGATCGCCCCGTTTGGGGTCCGCAATGGTAATGACTTCGGTTCCCGTGCGCGGGTCAATGGCCGTCACTCGCATAATATTACCTACGCGTTTGACTTCAAACCACACTTCACCCATGGGATTTTTCGATCTTGGACGGCTTACTTTTCTTTTCATAAGGTCAAGAAATACGCCTCTCAAGCGCAAAAGAAAAGTTTTCTATTGGCTTATTGGATAAGAGCGATATCTTAGGACCCTGAATTGTTCTGAATCATTGAGGATTATCACCGTGCCGACATCAAATACGACCTCAGGCGGATTCCCTCACGTTCGGATGCGCCGCAATCGCACCGACCGCTGGGTCCGCCGCATGGTTTCTGAAACCACCCTCAACACGGCGGACTTGATTTGGCCGCTGTTCGTGATTGAAGGCCAAAATATACGGGAACCGATTGCCTCCATGCCGGGGGTCAATCGGTTGTCTGTTGACTTAATCGTCGAAGCCGCACTTGAGGCCAGAGATCTGGGCATTCCCGCCATTGCGGTTTTCCCCAACACCGATCCTGACATCAAGACCCCTTGCGCCAAAGAGGCCTTAAATACCAATAATCTGGTGTGCACCGCCGTTCGCGCCATCAAGAAAAAGTTGGGCAATGAAATTGGCGTAATCTGTGATGTTGCTTTGGACCCTTATAATTCAGACGGTCATGATGGCATCGTCAAAGACGGAGAAATTCTAAACGACGAAACGGTCAAAATTTTATGTCAACAATCCATTGTTCAGGCCCAGGCGGGTTGTGACATCATTGCCCCTTCGGACATGATGGACGGACGCATTCGCGCCATTCGCGAAGCCCTTGATGGCGGAGGTTTTGAAAACGTCAAAATTTTATCCTATGCCGCCAAGTACGCCTCGGGCTTTTATGGCCCCTTCCGAGATGCCGTGGGCTCGAGTGGCGCCTTGAAGGGCGACAAAAAGACCTATCAAATGAATCCGGCCAACACCGACGAAGCCCTGCGCGAGGTCGCTGGCGATATTGCCGAAGGAGCCGATATGGTGATGGTTAAGCCGGGTATGCCTTATTTAGATATCGTGCGCCGCATCAAAGACAAATTTGTGATGCCAACCTTTGCCTATCAGGTATCGGGAGAATACGCGATGATCCAGGCCGCCGTACAAAATGGCTGGTTGGACGGCGATACGGTGATGATGGAAAGCTTGATGGCCTTTAAACGCGCCGGAGCCGACGGTATTTTAACCTATTTTGCACCGCGTGCAGCAAAGCTGATCAATAACCGTTAAGAAAAGTGCTTAAACACAAAAAAACGGCGCTGGATTTCAGCGCCGTTTTTGAATTTCAAAGCTGACCAGCTTACATTTTAATGTCCAACAGACGTTCCACATCAAGAACCACCATTAAATCGGAATCAAGACGGTACACGCCGCTGGCAAAATCGCGCCACAAAGGGTCCAAAGTTCCAGGATTGCCCTCGTAGTTTTTCTTGTTCAAACTGATCACGTCACCGACACTGTCCACCAAAAGCGTATACAGTTCATTGTGTTGTTCAACCGTCACGCCCATCATGTGGCTGCGGACTTTGGCTTGAACAGCCTCAACTTGATCGACCAACTCACGTTCAGCCTCGGGGTCTTCTTTACCACCCGCTTTTACAGCCTCAGCCGCAGCGATCTTGGCCTGTTCAACGGCCTTGTTAATTTCCCGACGCTCTAGCCCCAAACGGACACGAACATCAATAACGGTCACGATACGGCCCCGCAAGTTGATGGACCCGCGAACTTCTGGTGGAGCCAAAGGGATGGAGGCAATTTTTTCGGGCAGCAAAATATCTTGAACAATGAGCACCGGAATACCAAACAATTGACCTGCAATTTTGAAGGTTACAAACTCACGAACATCATCATCGGTCATGTTATCGATTTCGGCGTCGTCTGTTGTCACAAGTGCTTGACCTGACATTGAACCTTAACTCCCTCGTTTTCTGCTAAACAGATTGTAGAATTAATATATGGGGGACAGCCCCCAATTATTGCAACACTATATTTGCACAATACTGTAAATGATTGTTCCCAAAGCAGCAATCATACTTTTATGCCCATGATAAAAACCATTGGCAATTTACATTCCCCACGGTCTAAAGTGTGCACCTTAAATACTTAACGGATCATATACTTCACCCCCACCACAGGCAATCCAAAACATGAGCTTAAATCTTCAAGACATTAAAAATGCAGCGAAATTAATTGATGGCCGGGTCTTAAGGACACCTTTCATCCGATCCCTTAAGCTGTCCGAAATCACCGGGGCTGATGTATGGTTAAAGCTTGAAAACTTACAACACACGGGTGCTTTTAAAGTGCGCGGCGCCTTGGTTAAGTTGCTCAGTTTATCCCAAAAAGAACGCCAAGACGGGGTTGTGGCGGCTTCGGCTGGCAATCATGCGCAAGGCGTTGGTTATTTTTCCCAACAATTGGGTATTCCAGCCACCATTGTTATGCCGACCGGCACGCCTTTTACTAAAATTTCAAGAACCGAAGCCTTTGGGGCGACGGTGGTTTTGCATGGCGGCGACTTCATTGCCGCCCGTGATCATGCTTACGAGCTGTCCAAAGAACACGGCTATGCCTTTGTCCACCCTTACGATGACGACCATGTTATGGCCGGGCAAGGCACCATTGCCTTGGAAATCCTTGAAGACAAACCCGATCTGGATGCCTTAATTGTTGCCATCGGTGGCGGTGGTTTAATTTCAGGCATCGGCACCGCAGCCAAGGCATTGAGGCCGGAAATCGAAATCTATGGTGTTCAGGCCGCCTTGTACCCTTCGATGTATGACGCTTACCATCATGTGGTGACAGCTTTCACCGGCGATCAGACCATTGCCGATGGGATCGCCGTGAAAGAGCCCAGCGCCAACACCTATGCCATCATTGAAAAAGTCGTCGATGATGTCTTTTTGACGGGGGAAATGGAAATCGAAGAAGCCATTCAGATGTACCTGGAAACCCAACGCATTATTTCCGAAGGCGCGGGCGCCGCGTCCTTGGCTGGCTTGATGAAAAACAAGGATCGTTTCAAAGGCAAAAGTGTCGGTTTGATCGTATCCGGAGGCAATATTGATTCTCGGATGTTGTCGTCTATCTTGATGCGGGGGCTGGCGCGCGAGGGGCGTTTGGCCAGCTTAAGGATCAATATCCCTGACACTCCCGGCGTTTTGGCCACCATTTCGACCATTATCGGAGAAAGCGGCGCGAATATTATCGAAGTCCATCACCAACGTTTGTTTTCAGATGTTGCGCTTAAGCAAACCCAAATTGACGTTGCCATCGAAACGCTGGACCGCAAACACGTTCGCAACATCGTAGAATTGTTGTGTGATTCAGGATTTAAGACCCGCGTGCTGAGCTCGACAACGGGCGGTGAAGGTGAATAAGGTTAACTTTTAAGTCCTATTTTCCACCAAAGGAATCGTCACTGATATCGCTCAGGGCGGGAGCACAACCAACACTTTGCAAACAATTGAGTTTTGCCGCATGACCGGAAAGTGCATGCTTTCCCCCTGCCGCTGGGCTGGCCTTTTGACTGCGCCGGGCTTCTTCAATTTGGCCCTCTGCATGACGGCGAAGATGATCCATGCCTGAAATATGCTGCCAAACGCTCATAGTAGATATCCTTTTCAAGAAATTGTTCGCTGATGACTATATTTATAGACGCGACAGACGGGCTTGAAAGTGATCCACGTCACATCTTACAAACGTTTACAGATCAAGTGGCTTTCTCGACGGTCATTCACAAAGACCTCTTGGTCAAAAGCAACACCATCGGCCCAAAATGAATTGCTGATAAAGAAAGCCCCTTTGGGCATTTGTTGATCCACTTTCAAACACAACCGGTCCATGGGGGCCGGGGAAAGAAAGGCATAGGCCATATTGAACCCGCCAAGATCAACGGCCCACAAACTTTGAAAACGTACGGCCGCATTGGGAAGGAACGCCACCCGCAGCTTGGAAATTAAATAAGGCCCCGGCGCCGTTTCAACGCCAACCACATCCCAATTGGGGTGAGAACGAGCCAAATAAGCCACGGCTCCTCCTAATCCGCACCCCAGATCAATAAACCGAGGGCGAACGTCTTTGGGCACGGGTTCGTCTTTCAACACCTCAGACAACGCCGCCCATGTGGTGCGGTTGCTGAGATACAAAGGGACGCGTTCCCGCAACGTGTTTGAATAAAAAAGGAAAATAACGACAAAAACGAGGGGGAAAAGCCATGATGGGGGCTGAAAAACAATAATGGCCCAAACAATGCCCCAAACAATCGCTCCGATGAGGACGATAAAAAGAACCCGACTCCCCTGCCCCATGACGTGGTCCTTAACTGTTACAGGTCGTCACCAGGGCGTTTATAACGGCCCTGACAATATAAAAGAGGAACGCGATCTTGTGCCAGATCAAGCTTGCTCACGCGGCCAATGACGATCTGGTGGTCTCCGGCAAGGAGGGTGGCTTCTAAATCGCATTCTAAAGTCGTCACGGCCCCTGCGACCAAAGGTGATCCGTTTGCGGCCGTATAACAGCCTTGCTCAGGTATTTTTCCTTCACCGGGTTTGGCAAAGTGATCCGACATCGCCTTTTGGTCTTCGGCCAAGATGCTTATGGAGAACTTTCCGGCATCAATAATTTCGTGAGTCCTTGGTGTTTCGTTGCCCAAACAAACCAAAACCAATGGGGGATCAAGAGACACCGATGAAAATGAGTTTACGGTCATTCCAATTTGCACGCCGTCATTGCGTTTGGCTCCCAAAACACATATTCCCGTGGTAAAACCGGCCATGGCTTTGCGGAACTCTTGATGATTAATCTTTGTGCTCACTTAATTTGCGCTCCTGCGATTCTCTTGGATTTTGCCGATAATAACTGTAGATAAGCTTGCTGTACCATAGATCAACTCAAAATTTTGTAAACGTTCAATACATATTCCAAAAGCCTGCAAACACACCTTATTCCCTATTATTCCAGAACAAATGGATATGCTATTACCTTTGCTTGTAAGGGGTTTGTTTACAAATAAAGTGGGAAATAACTTGATCTTAAGGGCGGGCAACAGATAATCTGCCTCAGCAAGACTTTAGTTTAATAGATTGATTCTTTCGGGACGCATTTTCACATGCTCTTTATTGTTGGTTTTATTGTTGTTATCGCGACCGTTATGGGTGGCTATATTATGGGCGGTGGACACGTTGACGTCCTCTGGCAACCTCTTGAGTTTCTAATCATTTTTGGCGCCGGCATCGGGGCCTTCCTGATTTCCTTCCCCCTTCCCATCGTTAAGGGTGTATTGGGGAGTTTAGGCAAACTTATTAAGGGCGTAAAGTACAACAGCGAAAGTTATCTTGAATTGCTGTCGTGTTTATATACGGTCTTTAAGCTTGCCAAAAGCAAAGGCGACTTGGCCTTGGAAAGTCACATTGAAAACCCCGGGGAAAGCGCGCTGTTTGGTCAGTTCCCTGGATTTGCCGGCGACCACCATGCTCTTGAATTTATGTGTGACTATTTGCGTATGTTGACCCTTGGCACATCCAATGCCTATGAGGTTGATGACATTATGTCCGCCGAACTTGACGGTCATCACGAAGAATTACATTCCATTTCAGCCGCCGTTGGAAACTTGGGCGAAAGTCTGCCGGCTCTGGGTATTGTGGCGGCGGTGTTGGGTATTATTCACACGATGGGCTCAATCACCGAGCCTCCCGAAGTCTTGGGTCACCTGATTGGTGCCGCTTTGGTGGGGACGTTCAGTGGTATTTTGTTCTCGTATGGTTTTGTGACGCCCATGGGCACCTCGCTTGCCGCTATTTTTGCTGAAGAAGGCTATTATATGTTGAGCATCAAAAATGGCATTATTGCCCACATGCAAGGGTATGCGCCGCAAGTTTCAATTGAATTTGCGCGTAAGGTGATACCATCCCATGTTCGACCAACCTTTGCCGAACTTGAAGAGGCCTTGCAAAATGTGGGCAACCCAGAGTAAGGCCTTTAAGCGAATGGAGACGACGTAATCCGTGGCTGATCAACAATCCATTGTTATCAAGAAAATCAAAAAAGGCGGGCACTCATCACATGGTGGTGCGTGGAAGATTGCTTACGCCGACTTTGTGACGGCGATGATGGCTTTTTTCTTGTTGTTGTGGTTGCTGAGTTCAGCGTCTCAAGAACAACTGGAAGGCATATCGGATTATTTTGCCCCAACCACGGCCTCCGTTTCGCAAAGTGGCTCGGGTAAAATCCTGGGTGGCACAACCATTGCCGTGGACGGCGCCATGGAAGACACCGTTTCCCGCCCTCAAGTCACCATGGATTTACCGCCTCCCAAGGCCGGATCTGGTGGTGAGGCGATGCAAGACGCTCCGGTAACAGCGGAACAATCGGCTGAAATTGCCAAAAAAGAAGCCGAAGACAAACAAATCAAAGAAGCCAAAGACAAGCTTCAAGAAGCCATTAACACTTTGCCTGAATTCCAACAAATGGCCAAAAGCCTGATGGTTGAAGACACTCCCGAAGGCTTGCGCATCCAAATCGTTGACCAAGATGGATTGGCGATGTTTGCATCTGGCCGGGCATCCATGTTTGAACACACCCAAAAGATTATTGCACTTGTGGCCTCTGTTGTTCAGAAAATGCCGCAAAACCTTGCCATCAGCGGACACACGGACGCGGTCCCGATGTCCGGCACGGAATACACCAACTGGGAACTGTCGAGTGATCGGGCCAATGCAGCCAGACGCTTTCTGATCGCCTCTGGCATTCCAGATAGCCGCATTGCCAGTGTTGTGGGCAAAGCCGCGACCGAACCGTTGTTGGCGGACGACCCCACCAATGCCCGAAACCGACGCTTGTCGATTGTGTTGTTAAGGGGAACCGGGAAACAAGTTGCTCCCGAAGCCGCATACCAACCGCCACCAAGCATCATTAACCCTTAAGGCTTATATTGGTGTAAGCTATATGTCATGAAATATGACACCCCTCAAAAGACCCAATTTTTCTTTACCACGGCGCCGATGCCCTGCCCTTATCTTAAAGACAGGCTTGAGCAACGCATGGTCACGGAATTGATGGGCCCAAATGCGACGGATCTTGGCAATCGTTTGTCGTTGGCGGGGTTCCGCCGCAGCCATACGATTTCATATACCCCGGTCTGTGATGGTTGTTCGGCTTGTGTTTCCGTAAGAATCCCCGTTCGAGAATTCAAACCCAACAAAACCCAACGAAAAATATTTAAGCGGAACGCCGACCTCACCGCTCAGGAATGTCCCCCCGAAGCCTCAACCGAACAATACGCCTTGTTTAAAACCTATATTTCCGCCCGCCATCTTGATGGTGACATGGCCTTGATGGAAGAATCTGACTATACAGCCATGGTCGAGGAAACGCCGGTGCAAACGGCCATGGTCGAATTTCGGGATCAAGACCAACACCTGGTTTGTGCCGTGCTCATCGATCGCTTTGATGACGGTTATTCGGCAATTTACAGCTTTTTCGACACAGATTTAAACGCCCGCAGCCTGGGTACATATATGGTTTTATGGCTTATTGAACACACCCAAATGCAAGGCCTGGATTATTTGTATCTGGGCTATTGGGTCCAAGGCAGCCGAAAAATGGAATACAAACGCAACTTTACCCCCCTAGAAGGTTTTACTTCAAAGGGTTGGAAACGATTGCCGCATAAGTCTTACACCTAAAGATTATACTCGTTATAACTAACCTATTTATATCATTGCGGTGCGAGGGCTTTTTAAGTTAGGCTTCTGCCCAACTTAAGAGTGGGTTGATCGATTCCAAGTGTATGGATGATATAACTTGGTCTGCAAATAGTAGAGGAACCAAACAAATGAAGCGTCGTGATTTCGTTAAAGGTGCAGCCTTAGCCGCTGCGGGTGCGGGTGCGCTTGCACTTGGAGCTTGTGGAAATAAAGAAGAAAAACAAAAAGTTGAAGCAAAAACACCTGAGGCTCCAGCCGTTGCAAAACAGATTCGCGTGCTTAAAATGGTTACGACCTGGCCCAAGGATTTCCCAGGCCTAGGGACCGGAGCCCAACGCTTGGCTGATAATATTACGGCCATGTCTGGTGGCAGTTTAACCGTCAAGCTTTACGCCAGCGGAGAATTGGTCCCGGCCATGGAAAGCTTTGATGCCGTATCCGGTGGCAATGCCGACATGTATCATGGGGCAGAATATTACTGGCAAGGTAAGCATACCGCTTTTAACTTCTTCACCGCAGTGCCGTTTGGCCTGACAGCCGACGAAATGGATGCCTGGACGAACTATGGCGGTGGACAAGCATTGTGGGATGAATTGGCCGCTGGCTTTAACATCAAACCTTTTGCCGCCGGTAACACTGGGGTGCAAATGGGGGGCTGGTTCAACAAAGAAATCAACAAAATCGAAGATTATAAGGGCCTTAAAATCCGTATGCCAGGACTGGGCGGTGAAGTCATTCGTCAAATTGGCGGCAGTGCCGTCACCCTACCCGGCAGCGAAATCTTCCCCTCCTTACAATCGGGGGCCATTGACGCAACCGAATGGGTGGGTCCGTGGAATGACTTGGCCCAAGGATTCTATAAGATCACCAAATACTACTACTACCCAGGCTTCCACGAACCCGGTTCAACTTTGAGCTGTGGTATGAACAAAGATGTCTGGGATGGTTTAAGCAAGGATCACCAAGCGATTGTGGCCAGCGCTTGTATGGCGGAAAACAACCGCATGTTATCTGAATACAATGCCAAAAACAGTGGCGCTTTGGATACCTTGGTCAACAAGCATAATGTTATTTTGCGGCGCCAGTCCGATGATATCTTGCGCGCGATTGGCATTGCTGCGGATGATGTTTTGTCCAGCGTTGGGGCAACGGATGACATATCCAAGCGCATTTACGCCAACTTCATGGCCTTTCGCAAACAAGCTATGGGATGGACCTCCTTGTCTGAAACGGCCTTTACAGCGGCTCGAGCTTTGGATAAAAAGCTTGGACGTTAAGGTTTTCATTTAAAGAGACTGCGCACTATGCCCCTTGCTCCCTTTGCCCGCGTTGTCCGCATTGCCCACATCGTCCAGGGCCTGATCGATTGGATAGATGGTGTTAACAATGCCATCGGTCGATTTGTCTCTGGCGTTGTGATTCTTATGGTCATGACTCAATTTATGGTTGTTGTTTTGCGCTATGTGTTTAGCCTCAATTTCATCATGATGCAGGAGGCCGTGGTGTATCTGCACGCGACCCTCTTTATGATAGGCAGCGCCTATACCCTTTTGCATGATGGTCATGTGCGCGTGGACATTTTTTACAGAACCGCATCTGTCCGCGTTAAGGCTATGGTTGATTGCGCGGGCGCTTTTATTTTTCTGTTGCCCGTGTGTGGCCTTATTTTATGGTCTTCGGTTCCCTATGTTGCAAAGTCATGGGCAATCTTGGAAGGCAGCCCGGAAACCAGCGGCATTCAAGCCATTTTCCTCTTAAAGTCTTTGATTGTTGCCTTTGCAGGTTTAATGGCCTTGCAAGGCGTGTCCATGGGGCTGCGCGCGGCGTTAACGTTAACGGGCCACAACAAATCATCCGAGAACAAGGTTTAATATGCCCTTAAACGATATCTTATCCATCACCATGTTTTTAACGGTGTGTTTCTTTCTGTTGGGCGGTTTTCCGGTGGCGTTCTCGTTGGCGGGAACGGGTTTGTTTTTTGCCACCCTCGGCTGGTTTTTCGGGGCTTTTGACTTTGGGCTTTTGGGCAATATTGTCTCGCGTATTTTTGGTTCTATGACCAACAATATTTTAATTGCTGTGCCGATGTTTATCTTCATGGGCGTGATGTTAGAACGATCGAAAGTCGCCGAGGAACTTTTGGAATCCCTCGGGCATTTGTTTGGCAGCCTGCGCGGTGGCTTGGGTATTTCCGTCACCATCGTCGGAGCCTTACTCGCGGCCTCAACCGGTATTGTCGGGGCCACGGTGGTGACCATGGGCCTCTTGAGCATGCCGACGATGCTTAAAAACGGGTATTCTCCTCGATTGATATCGGGCACCATTTGCGCGTCTGGAACTTTGGGGCAAATCATCCCTCCTTCTATTGTTCTGGTGATTTTAGGCGACCAAATTTCAAATGCTTATGTGAATGCACAACGCATGATGGGGAATTTTTCTCCCGAACCCGTCAGCGTTGGCGATCTGTTTGCCGGGGCTTTGTTGCCGGGGCTTATGTTGGTGTTCATGTACATTGCCTATCAGGTCTTGATCGCCATATTCAAACCTGAATATTCACCGGCTCTGGTCCAAAATGAGGGTGCGGAGAAACAAGATCTGGCCCGTATTTTTCGTGCCCTGATTCCGCCAATCGCCTTAATCATCTGTGTCTTGGGGTCCATTCTAGCCGGCGTTGCCACACCCACAGAAGCCGCATCCGTTGGCGCTGTGGGGGCTATTTTACTGGCTGGGGCACGTTTGGATATAAGCCGGGCTCTCCCCATATATTTGGGTATTGCCAGCATGGTTATGCTGTTGATCTTGACCAATAACTTTGATTTACGGGTTGCCCGTACGGAAATTGCAACTGGCGACCAAATCGCCATTTATGGGGCGATGGTCGCCTGTTTGATTTTGGCCTATTCCATCTTCTCGGCGCTCATGCGTATCTTTAACGCCCGCACAGAAGAATCTGATAACCGTATTCTTTTCGATGTCACCATTTCAACCCTGAAAATTACAACCATGGTGTTCGTGATTTTGATTGGAGCCTCGGTCTTTTCGTTGGTGTTTCGAGGCTTAGGCGGTGACGACCTGGTTCACGCAGCCCTCAATGACCTTCCGGGGGGGAAATGGGGCGCTATATTCGTTGTGATGTTGGTGATGTTCTTTTTGGGCTTCATTCTCGACTTTATCGAAATCACCTTTGTGGTGGTGCCCATCGTGGCCCCGGTTTTGTTAATGATGGACGTAAACCCCGTATGGTTGGGCATTATGATGGCCATGAATTTGCAAACCTCATTTTTAACACCACCGTTTGGATTTGCGCTGTTTTACCTGCGCGGCGTGGCGCCAGATTCCGTTTCCACCAGCGACATCTACAAAGGCGTGCTGCCCTTTGTCGTGATACAAATGATTGGCTTGTTGATCTTGGCTCTTTTTCCCGCCTTGGCGACCTGGCTGCCAAGCGTCATCTTTGGCGACTAAAGCTCTAAATATTGAACCAGGACGTCTTTGAGCTTGTCAAAGAAAACAGGCTTGGTCAGATAGTCATCAAACCCGGCATCAAGTGCCGAATTGATTTCATCACAAATGGCGTCAGCGCTCAAAGCAATAAAGGGGATTTTGCTAAGCTTTCCCCCCAATTCTTTAATGTCTTCCATGGCCTGAACACCCGTAATTCCGGGCAAGTTGATGTCCATTAAAATAAGATCAGGATGAAGTTTTTCGGCAACCTTAACCCCCTCCTCACCCGTGGTGGCAATGATCACCTCAACTTGATCAATGTGGTTTGCATACTCTTCAATCAGCGCGGCATTGACCGGACTGTCTTCGATATAAAGGACTTTTTTTACGGTTGGGCTCATATTTATACTCATCATATCAATTCAATATTTACATTGTGCCTGTTCTTTGGCAAGACCTCAAGAGAAGCGATTTGAGGTCGGAAAGCCACGCGGAGCCATAGCTCCCATTTGTGCTCGTTTACCCAACCATTGCAACAAATTAGGTTCTGTGCGCCAGCCCTTGCCAAAGGGGAAAACAAGCCCGTCAACAAGCTTAAATGCCTTCACATCTTTCAAAATTGCCCCGCCGCCTTTTTTATAACGCTGCAATATTACACCTTTTCCCCGCGACATTTCCGGCAGTTCATAAATGGGAAAGATAATGATTTTACGGTTTGATCCAATAGCCGCAATATGATCCGCATCCTCACCCACAAAAATACAAATGGCGGCTTCATCGGCTCCGCTGACGTTTAAAATTTGTTTGCCGTTTTTGGTTTGCGCCATGACATCGTCTTCGGGCACGATAAACCCGCGACCAGAATCCGACGCCACGACCAATTTTCGGCCCGCAACATGGGTGAACATGTGGGTAATATCGGCATCATTGGGCAGATCCACCAATAAACGAATAGGTTCACCATGCCCGCGTCCGCCGGGGAACTTGTCGCAAGGCAAGGTGTAAAACCGTCCGTTGGTGGCAAACACCAACAGCTTATCCGTGGTTTGAGCCTGCAAGACAAAACGACCTTTGTCGCCTTCTTTGAACTTTAAGTCTTTGATTTGTGCATCGGTAATATGTCCCTTAACGGCCCGAATCCAGCCTTTTTCGGAACAAACAAGGGTAATGGGTTCGCGTTCGATCATGGCTTCGAGCGGCACCACGACCGCCGTGGGCACATCGCCAATGATGGTGCGGCGGCGGCCCAGTTCTGTGTTAGGGCCATAGGCGGTTTTGATTTCTGCCACCTCGGCCGCAATGCTTTTCCAACGCAAACCTTCATCCCCCAACAACGTGTTGAGCTCATCCATTTCCGCATTTAAAGCATCGTTTTCCTTTTTGATTTCCATTTCTTCGAGTTTACGCAATTGGCGCAAACGCATGTTGAGGATGGCTTCGGCTTGGGCGTCGTTTAAATCAAAGGTTTCTATCAAACAGGTTTTAACACGATCTTCTTCGCGGATGATGCGAATGACTTCGTCTAAGTTCAAAAACGCAATCAGCATGGCGCCCAAAACTTCAAGGCGGCGTTCGATTTGGCCCAGGCGAAAGTTCGAGCCCCGTTTCAACACATCCATACGATGCTCTAAAAACGCCCATAACACTTCGCGAAGGTTCATCACTCCGGGCGTATTTTCCGCGTTCAAAACATTCATATTGAGCGAAAAACGACTTTCGAAATCGGTCATGCGGAACAATTGTTCCATCAACATTTCGGCTTCGACTTTGCCCGTGCGGGGTTCCAAAACAACGCGAATGTCTTCGGCGCTTTCATCGCGAATATCGGCCAAAATGGGGAGCTTTTTGGAATTGATCAATTCCGCCACTTTTTCGATCAGTTTGGATTTTTGCACCTGATAAGGAATTTCGGTGACAATAATTTGATACGTGCCCCGGCCAAGCTCTTCGACTTCCCATTTTGAC
>JAESSV010000197.1 GCA_016763895.1 Magnetovibrio sp.
CCCACGCCGTTGCCGATGCGTCCGTCTCGGTTGGGGTAATTGGCCAGCACGATGACGATTTTTTTTGATGCGTTTGGCAAAGTTCTTAACCGCGCCCAACCCTTGGCGAGTTCGGCAACAAACGTCACGCGGTCTTGCACGGGTTGATAAGCAACGATGTCGCATTGGGTGTCTGGATCGCGTTCTTGAAGGCCTTTAAAAGAAATGGCTCTGGACAGGATGCGTCCATCGACTTCGGGCAAGGCCACGTTCATGGCAATGTCGCGGGGGCCTAAACCCCAGCTTTTATTTTGCCAATCGTCAAAATTTCCGCCGGACAAAACCACTTGCAAGAGCACCAATTTATAAGCATCAAAGGGGGTTTGGACGCGGTCGCCGCCGGGGTTGGAAATGGCAAATCCTGTGGTGTTGAGCACCACGGCGAACGGGTCTTGAACCTGAGCCAATAAACCGTCGACAATGGCCACCGACACCGGGTCTTTTAAGCTGGCAACAAAAATGGGCAATGGATTTAGGCCGGCCTTTTGCACCGCCAAAACCAAATCGTTAATCACTTGTAAATTACCGCTTAGATACAGGGCTCGATAAAAAATGATGGGCACAACGGCTTGGCCGGAACGCCAATTTTTCGAAACCTCTGCATAGCCTTGTGCGCCACTTTGGGGCCAATAGGCTCCGGCGGGCAACACCGGGCAAGGCTCAATATAGTCAATTTCAAACCCCACCAAATGGGCGGCGCAGGCCATGAAATTTTGAGCGTTGTCGGGTCCACCCAACACCAGGTATTGCCACATGCGGTGGGCGTCTTCTTCCCTTAGAGTGGTGAGCGTTGAAAGTTCAGGGTCTGGCTGATCGTCACCGGGTAAAAAGCCACGGGGATATTTTTGGCTTGGCAAACGCGCGCCAATTCATCCACGCCATAGGGCCAATATCCACGCCCGCCCAAGGCGCGCACAATCACCAATTTGGCGTGGCCCACCATGTCTTCGACGTATAAGTCCACCGACATATTATGGGCCAAATGCATTTGGTTGGCGAGCCGGATGCTGGGCAAGTTCGGGGCATTTTGGGCCACGTATTTTCGCGCCTGAGACAGCGCCAGAATTTCCGTATCTGCCGCCGTTATGATTAAAATATCGCCGGGGCTTTGACCCAGGTCAATGGCTTCTGATCCGTCTTGAATGCCGCCCGGTTGTGCAGCGAGAAGATGCATTTAAGAAACCAATGCCGCAGCAATGGCGGCTTGGTTTAAGCCCGCTTGTCCGATGATAACCAAACGGCCTTGACGATCTTCGCCCGTCGCCCAGTCCCGATCAGAATAACGGGTAAAGCGGGTGCCGACCCCTTGCACCACGTGGCGTGCAGATTTTCCTTCGACTTCGACAAAACCTTTGACGCGCAGAATGCCGTGTTGTTCCACCAGGTCAATCAAACGGTTTTCCAAGGCACCTGGATTGTTTTGCACGGGCACATCCACGACAAAACTTTCAAAGGCATCATGGTTATGATCGTCATGGTCATGGTCATGGTCCTCGTCATGGTCCTCGTTATGGTCATGGTCATGATGTGAATGGCGCACATCCAAATCGTTTTGTACGTCCGCGTCCAGGCCCAACAACACATCAACACCCACGTTGCCGTGGCTGGTGGCGACAATTTGCACACCGGGGCGCAATCGTTTTTTAAGATCCGAAATTAAGCTTTCGACTTGGCCCTCTTGCAAGGCATCAGATTTGTTAAGCAACACCATGTCGGCGGCGTGCAGTTGATCTTCAAACAAGTCTTCCAAAGGATTGGCATGGTCTAGATTCTCATCGGCTTTGCGTTGAGCCTCGATGGCGGTTTCGTCGCTGGCAAATTGCCCCGCTGCCAAGGCCGGGCCATCGACCACACTGACCACGCCATCCACGGTGACGCGGGTTTTAATTTCGGGCCAATTGAAGGCCTGGATCAACGGTTTAGGCAAGGCCAGACCAGACGTTTCAATGACAATATGATCGGGCGGTGTGGCGCGATCGATCAAAGCTTCCATCACCGGTAAAAAGTCATCCGCCACGGTGCAACAAATACAGCCGTTGGCCAGTTCAACCACGTCACCGTCTTCACAGCCTTCGATGCCACAGCCTTGAACGATGTCACGATCGATACCCAAATCACCAAATTCATTGATGATCAAAGCGATTTTACGCCCGTTGGCATTTTTTAACATGTGACGGATCAGGGTGGTTTTTCCAGAGCCTAAAAATCCGGTGATGACGGTTGCGGGTATTTTTTTCATGGTTGAGTTTGAGCCTTTAAAACTTGAGGAAGGCCAGCGGTCACCAACACAACGTGGTCCGCGCGTGCCGCAATAATTTGGTTCGCCGACCCCAACGCATCCACAAAGCTTCGCCCCACTTTATTCATGGGAATAAGGCCAAGGCCAACTTCTTCGGACACGACCACGATGGGGGCCGGGTGTTGGTCTAATATGTTCGCAATATTTTCAAAATCAAGGGCGCGGTTTTCCGATAACATGTTGGACACCCACAAACCAAGGCTGTCCAACAAAACGGGCTTGTCGCGGGGCATTCGATTCAATGCCTCGACAAGATCAAGGGGTTCTTCGATACAGGTCCACCCTGCGCCTCGGCGGGCTTGATGGATCTTGATGCGCTCGTTCATTTCTGGGTCAGAGGCTTGCCCCGTGGCTAAATAAATACCCCCCTCACATAAAAGGTTTTCCGCATACGCGCTTTTGCCCGATCGCTGACCACCAAGGACAAGAGTAAGGGACGCAAGTTTAGACATCACGCCGCCGTCCCCACTTGGTTTAAGCCCAAAAATCGCCAACTTCCAACGCCCATGGTGACGGGCGTTGGGGCAATAAAATCAAGTCGGGTGAGGGCGGTATTTTTCACATCCAAACTTAACGCTTGTTGCGGGGTGAGGCCAAGCGCCAAGGCAACGGCCGCGCGAATAGAGCCCGCATGCGCCACACAAATAATATCGCGTCCCGTATGTTTGTAAGTGAGCTCGGCGATTTTGGGGGCCACGCGCCGACACACATCATCAAAGCTTTCTGCGC
>JAESSV010000198.1 GCA_016763895.1 Magnetovibrio sp.
GGCGGCATAGCGATCCTTGTCTGCAAAAGCGGCAACCATGGCTTCGAGGTGGATTGCATTTTGGCGTTCCCATTCAACGGCAGTGCGCATGATATATCTCCATTTTTTTTGCATCAGTGTTCAAGGCTTATAAACGAGCCTGGCGGTGGGGAAAGTGATGCAGGTCACAGAGGTGAAAAAATGGTTTTTTACAAGAGCGGTATATAAAAAATAGCAAAGTGCTATACTGCCCTTCGTAAATTGGAGGAGTAGATCGTGAGCAACCGGATGACCAACAAAGAACTTCTGAGGGCTGCAGAAGTTCAGATGCTTCAAATACAAGAAGAAAAGAAAAACCAGGATGATTTCATAAATGAATTGATGGAATCACAGAAATTAGAAGCCGAAGAATTGGTGCGTTTAACGGAACAGGTTTGGAAGCTTGAAGCCGCATTAAAAGAAGTTGCTGCGGAACGAGACGATGTCCGTTTGTTGTTGATGGGGCTGCGGGATGATATGGAAAAAATCCGCGATGTGGCGGCGGAAAGTCTAAAAGCCGCCACGGATAAAAAATCCCTGCTCAATATGGCCGTTAAATTTTATGATGTTAAAACATTGGCCGACAGCGCAAAGTTTATCAAAGGCTAGAAAGCTTACGCACGTTCACGTTTGACCGCTTGAACGGTGGTTTCCAATACATTCAAGAATTGAGAACGATCTTGCTTTGAAAACGGGCGGGGGCCTCCGGTGATGGTTCCGGCTTCGCGCAGGTCTGTCATTAAATCGCGGGTGGCCAGGGCCATGCCGATGGCATCTTCGTTCAGGACGGTGCCGTTCGGGCGCAACACCCGGCTTCCGGCTTTGATGCAACGGTCAGCCAAGGGGATGTCGTTGGTGATGGCAATGTCCCCCATTCCAATATGTTCGGCAATCCAATCGTCCGCAGCGTCCGCCCCCGAAGCCACGACGACAACCTCAACCAAGGGGCTGGGGTGAGGGCGAATGCCCCCGTCACACACCATGATGACGTTGAGGCTATGGCGCTGGGCGACCTTTATGGTTTCGTCTTTGACCGGGCACGCATCGGCATCAATATAAATAATCATCATCGTCACTCCTATTTTTCGGTCAGGCATGCTAACACCTTGTCCATGATGAATTATGATTTTTTTACAGCTCAAATGCGCTTCATTGTGCAAAAAACAGAACGCCAGTCCGACGAAGTTGCTTTGATGATGGACGCGCTTGAAGATGTTATTGCTCAGTTAGAGGCCGGGGACGGGGCTTCTTTTCGCATCGAGGCCCAAGCCTTGCGGCCCACGGCTCGCGCTTTGGCCGGAGTTGCGGGGTTTATGCAACAGCACATTTTGCCAGAAGCCACAGCGGCGGGAAATACATCTGGTGAAGAACAAATCCGGTGGACCATAGATTCTTGTATGTCGATGATGGCAAATTTGATGACCCAAGCCGAATTGGATAAAGATGAAAAAGGCCTGGATGTTGTGTTACCGCCTTTTCCTTAGGTGAGTTTGGGGCAAGCCTTTTTCGATATAATTTCGTGGACAGGGATCAAAACCTTAACCCGGGCGTTGTCCTTACAGATCAGCAGTAATATGAGGAAGTCTTGAATGGTTTTTCAACGTTTTGCGGCTTATTTTATTTCGGTCTTTTTGATCGGCGCATATGTGCTTTCGACGGCTTTAACGCCCAAGGCTGCGGCGCCCGTCACCATCGGCGCGGTGGCCAGCACCCAAGGCAAGGTCTGGGGGAAAACATCATGGAACAGCAAATACGAAAAATCCAAAGACGACTTGGTTGTCAAAGATGAAATCATTGGCACCGGCTATAAGTCTGCAACGACCATAACCTTCAAAGACAGCACCATCCTGAAATTGGGGGCAAATGCCGAGATTGTCGTTGATGAAATGGTCTATGACCCAGCAAATGATGCCGAAGACAAGGTCATTTTCCACCTTAGCCAAGGCGCGTTTTATTTCGTGTCTGGCAAGGTCGCCAAATCAAAAGTGGTTCTGATCACGCCAACCACCATCATCGGCATTCGCGGCACAGAGCTTTTGATCAGCGTCAAAAAAGACGGTTCAACGTCCGTCGGCGTCACCAAAGGGCGAGCTTTTATGCGCTCTCGTAAAAACGGCTCTTCAACCGATATTGATTTGGGCAGCACAGGGCGTTCCGATGCCAAAGGTAATGTGTCTGATGCGCGTGTGGGCGTTGACCTTACCGGAGACGATGACATCGATACGAATGTCGAAGGTGTTTCCGATTGGCATGGGCCCGCTGAAAAAAATAAAGATGAGAAAGTTTCCGACTTTACCGATGACGAACACAACGACTATGAAAAAGACAACAAGAACAATAACGGTGAAGATAACGGTGACGCCAAGGATAATGAAGGCGATGGCCAAGGTGATGGTCAAGGCGATGGTCAAGGCTATGACGATGGCAACGATCAAGGCGGCGAAGACGTTTCTGGTGACGGTCAAGAGGGTCAAGACGGGCAAGATGGGCAAGACGGCCAAGATGGGCAAGACGGTGGGGATGGCGTAAGCGACAGCGGCGATGGCGGGGGCAACGATGGCTCTGGCTCAGAATCAGAAGGCGGTGGTAATGGCAGCGGATCTGGCAGCCGTGATGGATCTGGTGGCAGTTCTGGTGGCAATGACCATTGACCCACACAAGTCTCTTATCAGGGCCGCTTCAACCTGTTAGGGTCCGCGTATGATAACCTTTTACCAAATGATTTGGCCGTTCGTGCGTTTGCTTGATCCTGAATTTTCCCACGGGCTTGCCGTCAAGGCCTTGGAAATGGGGGTAGTGTCAAAGCCGGCCCCGGTGACCGATGTGGTGTTGGAACAATCCTTGTGGGGGTTAAAGTTCCCCAATCCAGTTGGGCTTGCGGCTGGTTTTGACAAGGACGCCCGGGTTTATCGGCAAATGTTGGATCAAGGTTTTGGCTTTGTCGAAGTGGGGTCAATTACGCCTGAACCGCAACCGGGAAATCTTAAGCCTCGTTTGTTTCGTCTGGAACAAGATCGGGCCGTGATCAACCGCATGGGATTTAATTCCGAAGGCCATCAAGCCTCTGTATCGCGCTTGACCACCCGCACCCGTTCGCGCGGCATTGTCGGCGTGAATTTGGGTAAAAATAAACGCACGGAAGATGCCGCCTCGGATTATGAAATCGGGGCTCGAAATTTTGGCAGGTTGGCTGACTTTATGGTCATCAATGTGTCGTCGCCCAACACTCCGGGATTGCGTGCTTTGCAAGGCCCGGATATTTTGCGTGAAGTATTAACCCGGACCCAAGCGGCGTTAAAGGACGTGACCCAAGACACCACCACGCCACCCTTAATCTTAAAAATTGCCCCGGATCTCACGGACGAAGACAAAGCCGATATTTCGGCTGTGGCGTTGGAAACGGGCATCGATGGTTTGATCGTCACCAACACCACCATCGAACGTCCCGATACCTTGATGTCAAAACACAAAGGGGAAACCGGGGGCTTAAGCGGTCGTCCGTTGTTCGAGGCGTCCACCCGTGTGCTGTCTGAAATTTATACCGCAACAAAAGGCCAACTGCCCTTGATTGGTGTCGGCGGTATAGAAGATGGGCGCGGGGCTTATGAAAAAATCCTCGCCGGCGCCAGCCTGGTCGAGCTCTATAGCGCCATGGTTTATCAAGGCCCAGCCATGGCGGCCCGGGTGAACCAGGAATTGCTGGATATTTTAAAAGCCGATGGTTTTGCCTGTGTGACCGACGCGGTTGGCAAAGGCGCTTAGGGTCAGGGTTCTAAGTTAAAAACTGTTCCCGCACGATGCGGTCTTCCAGATTGTGTTCGGGGTCAAACAACAACACGGGTTGGATGGAACGGTCTTCTTTGATGATCACTTTTTTCACCCGCCGAATTTCGGTATCGTCTGCAACCGCACTGACGGGCCGTTCTCTGGGGTCCAAAATGTCAAACGTCACGGTGGCTTCACCGGGCAAAAGTGCTCCGCGCCATTGACGGGGACGAAAGGCGCTGATGGGGGTCAAGGCCAATAGATCCGCGCCCAAAGGCACGATGGGGCCATGGGCCGACAGGTTATAGGCCGTGCTGCCCGCAGGTGTGGACACCAACGCGCCATCACAAATTAATTCTTCCATACGCAACTGATCATCAACATGAATGCGCAGCTTGGCCGCCAAACGGGTCTGGCGCAAAAGCGAAACTTCGTTGATGGCCAGAGCCTTGTGCTTGCGACCTTGGGTATCGACGCATTCCATGCTGAGCGGATGCACAGAAATGGCTTCAGATTTTTCAAGACGCTTGAGCAACCCGGTTTCCTTATAGGTGTTCATCATGAAACCAATGGAGCCCCGGTTGATGCCAAAAATCGGCACATTGCGGTGCAAATATTTGTGAATAGACCGCAGCATATAACCGTCCCCCCCAAACACCACGATCACATCGGCCTTGGCGGGGGTCACATGGTTATAGCGGGTTTTAAAGCGTACCAAAGCGTCTTGCGCTTGTTTTTGGCGCGCGGCAACAAAGGCAATGGACTTAAATCTCATGAATTCTTGTTCCGTAACGTGTTGAATATAAGCGCGAGTATAGACAAACTTTAGCCACCCGTCACGTTCATGTGTCGTTTGAGGCTGGGCGCGCCCTTATTGGTGCTGATTTCAAAGTCATGACCTTTGGGTTTTAAGGTGAGCGCTTGGTCCATGGCCGCATTTAAAGCCCCCTGAGAGGCATCAGAACGCAACGCATCCCGCAAATTCACCGAACTGTCTTGCCCCAAACACATGTACAAGGTGCCCGTACAGGTCAACCGCATGCGATTGCAGGTGTCACAAAAATGATCGCTGAGCGGCGTGATAAAGCCCAATCGTTGCTGGGTCTCACCCACGTCCATATACCGAGCCGGGCCGTTGGTGGTGTGCGAACTTGGGGCCAGCGTCCAGTCTTGTTCCAAGGCCGTGCGCACGTCATCCAGAGCCAAATAATCTTTGGCCCGGTCTCCGCCAATATCGCCCAGCGGCATGGTTTCGATGAGTGTTAAATCAAAGCCTTGGTCGCCACACCAACCCACCATCGAGCTGAGGTCGTGTTCGTTAAAGGATTTTAGCGCGACCGTGTTGATCTTGACCTTTAAACCCGCGATTTTCGCGGCTTCGATGCCGTCAAGGACGTGCAACAATTGCCCGCCGCGCGTGATTTCAGAAAATTTATCTGCGTCCAAGGTGTCCATAGACACATTGATCCGATCCACACCCAAATCCTTTAAGTCCTTGGCATGTTTCGCCAATTGACTTCCGTTGGTGGTGAGGGTCAGTTCGTTCAACGCACCGCTTTGCACATGCCGGGATATTTTTTCTATAAACCCCATAATGCCACGGCGCAGCAAAGGTTCTCCCCCGGTGAGGCGAATTTTGGTGACGCCGCGTTCAATAAACCGGGTGCAGACCTGATCCAGTTCTTCAAGGCTTAAGAGTTCCGATCGCGGCAGAAAAGTCATGCTTTCGGGCATGCAATAAAAGCACCGAAAATCACAGCGATCTGTAACCGACACCCGAAGATAGGTTATGGGGCGACCAAAGCTATCTTGCATCAATGAGAAGAGACTCGTGCTGTTGGAAAGAACAATTGTTGACCCTTTATGGAAAATTCAGCAATGGCCGCTTGTCCTTTTGAAGACACCAGCCAGTCGATGAAAGCTTGCCCGGCCTTGGCTTTAACGTGCGGGTGTTTTTTGGGGTTTACCAAGATGACACCATAAGGGTTTTGCAGGTCTTCACCGCCTTCAAAGGCAATTTTGAGATCCCCTTTGTTTTGAAAAGAAATCCACGTGCCGCGATCGGTTAAGGTATAGGCGTTCATGGATTTGGCTATATTTAAAGTCGCCCCCATGCCGGCTCCAACTTCTCGGTACCATGATCCTGAGGGTTTTTTTACCCACAAGCTCAATTCTCGTTTATGGGTGCCGCTGTTGTCCCCCCTTGAGATAAATTTAGATTGGGCTTTGGCCAAGGCTGAAAAGGCTTCTTGTGCGGTGGCAACGCCGCTTAAAGGTTTTGGACCCACAATCACAAAATCGTTCATCATGACGTCATAACGCTTTACGCCATGACCTTCGGCAACAAAGGCCTCTTCGGATGGGCGGTGGTGCACAAACAAGACATCCGCATCGCCCCGTTTGGCATTCAGAATGGCTTGGCCTGTCCCGACCGCCACCACATGAACATCGATGCCTGTTGTTTGCGTGAATTTGGGCAAGATGTGTGAAAACAGCCCCGAGTTCTGGGTGGACGTGGTTGACGCCACCGTAATGAATTCAGCCGCCTCGGCGGGCAGGCTGAACAACAGGGCTAGGACGAAAATTTTAAAAAAATGGGTCATCGGCTGTGTTTGGGGCCTTTGCGCGCCCCAACTCCTCGTTTCCACCATAAAAGGTCTCCTTTTATAAAGGCCTGTGCAATATCATTTTGCGGTTTTTCAAAAAATGCAACACATGAACTTTGCTCCAACAAGCGTCCCCTGTGCAAGAACAAAATATCATCGCCCAAACGTTTGGCTTGGCCTAAGTCATGGGTGGTCATAATAATCTTTGTGCCTTGGGCATGCAAGGTGTTCACCAATTCTTCGATTTGATGGGTGGCCGATGGGTCCAGGTTGGCGGTGGGTTCATCTAGGAATAAAACTTCAGGCCTCAACGCCCAGGCTCTGGCGATGGCAAGGCGTTGTTGTTCGCCAAAGGATAAAACCCGCGCCGGAGTGTCGGCCAGCCGTCTTAACCCGGTTTTGGACAACACATCCTCTACAATGTCGATGCTTTGAGCTTTGTCAATTTTATGCAAAGACAGCGCATAATGAATGTTTTCCGCCGCTGTTCGTCTGAGCATGACCGGGCGTTGAAACACCATGGCTTGCCGTTTGGCGGTGTTGGGTTGAGCCCACTGTATTTGACCTTCCGTGGGTTCAATCAACCCATGGCACAGGCGCAAAAGCAGACTTTTCCCGGCCCCGTTTGGTCCCACGATGATGGTGCGCGTCCCATGGGCGAGTTCAAACGACATTTCTTTGATCAAGGGCATGGCGGGGCGATTGTCTTTTGCGGGGGCCTTGAACCACACCTTGTCAAGCTTGAGGGGCAAAATGGTCATGGCTTCCCCTTCGGCACCAAGGCTCCCAAAATGATGGATATGGTCAGCAAGACAAGACCCAAAGCCAAGGCCAAAGCCAGATTACCCTTGCTGACTTCCAAAGCGATGGTGGTGGTCATAACCCGGGTGACGTGATCAATGTTGCCGCCCACCATCATCACCGCGCCGACTTCGGCGGTGGCGCGTCCAAACCCGGCCAAAACGGCCGTCATCAATTGGGTGCGGCCATCCAAGATAAGGGTGGGAACAGCGTTCAGGGGGGTACAGCCCAACGAGGTCAGTTGGTCTTGATATTCGGACCACAGGTTTTCAAAAACCTGGCGGGCGAGGGCGGCAATGATTGGGGTGACCAAAATCACTTGCGCGATGATCATGGCGGTTGGGGTGTACAAAATCCCAAAGACGCCCAAAGGTCCAGATCGCGATAACGCCAAGTATACAGCCAACCCCACCACCACGGGTGGCAACCCCATTAAGGCGTTCAAGACCACGATAACAAGGCGTCGTGCGGGGAATTTAAACAGGGCAACCGCTGCGCCCAAGGGAACGCCGATGAAGGCCGCAATGAACACCGCAGAAAGGCTGACGTACAACGACAGGCCAATGATTTCCCCAAGGCCCGCATCAAACGTCACAATCAAATCAAAA
>JAESSV010000199.1 GCA_016763895.1 Magnetovibrio sp.
AACCGATCCGCCAACGTCGATTTACCGTGATCAATGTGCGCAATAATGGAAAAATTTCGAATGTATGAAAGATCAGTCATGGCGGGCTTTTAGCACCCCTTGGCACGTAAGGAAAGACACGGTTTGATATGGTGCTCTAAAACCCATCACGATTCACCCACCGGTTGGGCCACGGACCTCACACCCACACGCGCAAAAGGCGCATCAGATCCAGGCCAATAAAATAATAAAGACTACGTGTATCAACAGCCTTTACAGCGAAAAACGTGAAGATTTGGCTGTAATACTAAAGTTTTAGCGCCTTTCAACTCAAATGTTATCAGTCTAAAATTTTGCATGAATCTTTAATTTATACTACTATGCATTACACGATCAGATCATATGGGTGGCGCTTAAAGGGCAGCTAAGTCAGAAAAAGAGATGGTAAAGATGTATTCTTAATCATACAAATCTTACCCCGCACTTTGGATGCTCGATCTATAGGACCATAATATTGGCACTTACTGAAATAACGTGCAGATATCATCAATGGGGGGAAAATGAAAAATTTAACGATCCGCACACGAATTATTCTTGCCTTGTTATTGCCTATTCTCGGGCTTATTTTTTTCTCAACCAGTGCTGTTTTGGAAAAACGCCAAACCTCGATCGAACTGGGAAATTTACACGACATGGCCCGCGTGGCGCCGGTTATTAGTGATCTTGTTCATGAACTGCAAAAAGAACGCGGAACGGCTTCTCTTTATATAGGTTCTAAGGGCAAGAAGTTTAAAGCTGAATTACCGGCTCAGTTCCCGGTCACCGATGCAAAATACCAAGACTTGCTTGTCGTGCTTAAGGCCTTCAATCCAGAGGCCTTTAAAATTACCGACCAAAAATCCGAAGCAAATGCCAAAGGACAAGACCGCGCGCCAGCACCAGCAAGGGATGCGGTCGGAACTGAGGATCAAGATGAAACAGCCATCATCACGGCAGAAGAACAACTTATTATCTTGATCAAAGATTCCCTCAAGCCGTTCAAGAAATTAAACAAAATTCGCAAAAAGGCCGTAAAGCGCCGGGACACGGTTTTGCGAAATGCAAAACTTTACACCACCACCATCAAAAAGTTACTGGCCGTTATTGAACACATGACCGTGCTCAGCACAAATGCCAATCTAACCGCATCCATCAGCGCCTATAGCAGTTTCCTACAAGGGAAAGAACGCTCGGGAATTGAACGCGATGTGGGGGCTGGTGGCTTTGGAGCACATGTGTTTCGTTACTTTATTCACAAAAAATTCGTGGGCATTATTGCTCAACAAAAAGCGTTCTTCGATACCTTTAAAGTGAACGCCACCCCGGCTCAAGAAGAGTTTTTTGACCAGACCGTTCAAGGTCCAAATATAGATCAAATTAAACGTATGCGCATCGTGGCCACAGCGAGCATTCAACAAGAGTTTAATACCCAGAACGTGACCGCCGATCACTGGTACGAACAAGCCACGATCAAAATTGAACAACTGAAAACCGTTGAAAACCGTTTGGGCACTGATTTATTGACGTTGATTTCCGATCAACAAAAAGCCGCTCATGATGCCTTCATTACCTTTTTAGTACTGACGTTGGTTATTTTGGCCGTAACCACCGTTGTGGTTGGTCTCATGGTGCGGGCGATTACCCGACCTGTCAGCAGTATGACCATTGCCATGACCAAATTGGCGGGCGGAGACCTTAACTTTGATATCCCGGCCATTGGCTGCACCAACGAAATTGGTCAAATGGCCGACGCCGTTCAAGTGTTCAAAAAACGCGAGCTCAAAATGCAGAAAATGGCCAAAGATCGAGCCGTTGCGCGGGACGCTGCGGCTAAGGAAAAACGTCAAATGATGCTGGACCTGGCCACAAGTTTTGAAGGCAGCATCGGTGGGATTGTGACGGGGGTTTCTTCTGCGGCGACCCAAATGCATGCCTCTGCTCAATCCCTATCTTCCACGGCTGAAGCAACATCTAAACAATCAGAGGCCGTTGCGACAGCGTCTTCCAACGCCACCAACAATGTTCAAACGGTTGCCGCAGCTGCGGAAGAATTATCGAGCTCTATTCAAGAAATTTCCCGTCAGGTTTCTCAATCGACGCAAATTTCGGGAACGGCCGTTATTGAGGTCAACACCACCAATGAGAAAATTCAAGGCTTGGCCCAAGCCGCCAACAAAATTGGCGAGGTGGTCGCTATGATTACGGATATTGCCGACCAGACCAACCTTTTGGCGCTGAATGCCACCATCGAAGCAGCACGCGCGGGGGACGCCGGCAAAGGATTTGCCGTTGTGGCCTCGGAAGTGAAAAACCTCGCCAACCAAACAGCAAAAGCCACAGAGGAAATCAGTTCGCAAATTTCCAATGTCCAAGGCGCCACCCAAGAAGCCGTCAGCGCCATCGGCAGCATCGGCAGCACCATCAAGGAAATCAGCAAAATATCGTCTTCCATTGCTGCGGCGGTTGAACAACAAGGAGCCGCCACCCAAGAAATTGCCCGAAACGTGGAAATGGCGGCCAATGATACGACAGAAGTCTCAAGCAATATTTCAGGGGTAACCCAAGCGGCGGGGGAAACGGGAACTTCGGCCACAAAAATGCTCGGCGCTTCGGATGATCTTTCACAACAAGCCAAAAACCTGCGCACGCAAGTTGATAGCTTCCTGAATCAAATCAGAAATGACCAAGACTAAAAACCAAAGCTTATGAAAATGGACAGGCTTGTGCCTGTGACCAGATGGTACGTGAGCAGATGGTACGTGGCCAGATGGTACGTGACCGGCTTGTGCGGGACAGGCTTGTGCGTGATCGGTGTTAGCTTAAAACGGTGGGCCGAAAAGAGCCAAAATGCTTAAGACCTCTCTTTCCTATTTAAGCCCTGTCTTTCCTATTTAAGCCCTGTCTTTCCTATTTAAGCCCTGTCTTTTCGTGTTTAAGAAATGTCTTTTCGTGTTTAAGAAATGTCTTTTCTTTTTAAGGTCGTTTGCAAAGCACCCGCCTGTTCAGACAGGTTTTCGGAAATATCAACGACTTCGGCTGAGGCTTCACTCACCACGTCTGCGCTGTTGGCAACATCTGAGATGCTGTCGGTGATGTTCGCAACACCTTGGCTGGCCTGAGCAACATTATTCGCAATTTCGCTTGTCGCTTCGCCTTGTTGTTCAATCGATACGGCAATTTCACTGGTCACCGAACTTAAATCTGAAATCCGTTGGTTCACACCATTAATGGCGCTCACCGCATCTTGTGTTGAACTTTGAATTTCGCTGACTTGTTTTTGAATATCTTCCGTTGCCGTTGCCGTTTGGGTGGCAAGATTTTTCACTTCATTCGCAACCACGGCAAATCCCTTGCCGGCATCGCCCGCGCGGGCCGCTTCAATGGTGGCATTCAAAGCCAAAAGATTTGTTTGCCCCGCAATATCATTGATCAGGCCAATGATTTTATCAATCTCGAGGGATCGGTCAGACAACGTGGTGATGATCTCGTTGGCTTTATGACCCGCCTGTTCGGCTTCTTCGGCCATGCCGGAAGACGAGGCCACACGGGCATTAATTTCTTGAAGCGATGAGGTCAGTTGCTCAGAAGCCGCAGCCACCGTTTGGATGTTCTTCATCGCGTTTTTAGCCGCCGTCGCCACGCTTGAAGACTGGGCACTCGTGATTTCAGCCGAGGACCCCATGCCTTCCGCTTTTTCCCGAAACCGATCGGAAACCTCATTTAAAGATTTCACCAAGCCATTGGGAAATTTAGTGGTTTCTTCGATACCGTCCGCAGCGTGGTTAATTGTATTTGTCGCAACCAAAAAATCACCCACCATGCCTTCTTTCGCAATTCGTCGGAAATAGCGATTTTTTCAATATAACCCAAACACGAGGTTGATTCCCGCACATATGCATCAAAACGGTTGATCATTTCATTGATCAACAGACACAGTTCAACTTCTTCTGTTTTCTGCTTGGGGATATGCAAGACACGCGCTTCGAAATCACCGCTGCAAATGCTTTTGCAAACGGAAATCATGTCTTGCATCTTATTTACAGCTGTACCTCTGGGGCGTGTAAACTTTGGCATAATGGGCTCCTAATCTGGCCTATGCGGAATGCATCAATGATGAAATGAATTCATCATAATCAATGCCTGCGTCCGTCAAAATTCCAACCAGATGGTCAAACGCCTTTTGCATGCCAACTTTTGAATTTTGTTCAGAATTTTCTATTTCACACAACTGATTGTATAGGGGGATTATTGCATTTTGGACTGTATCTGGGTTCGGGACTCGACGTGTCGAATGGTATCCAATCACATTGTGATCAGCATCATAACTGGGCGTTACGTGCGCCAAAACCCAGTAATAATCGCCATTTTTGGCCTGGTTAAGGACATACGCAAAGATTTCATTGCCGCCCGCCAAGGTGTCCCACAAAAGTTTAAAAACACACCGTGGCATGTCTGGGTGTCGAATAAGGTTGTGGGGCTTATTTAAGACTTCTTCTTCCGCATAACCCGCAATGTCTAGAAAAATATCATTTGCATACGTGATGTAACCTTTAACATCCGTTTTGCTGACAATCATGTCTTTGGTGTCAAAGAATCTTTCGATACCCGTCAAAGTCATTTTGTTTCCCCCGAAACATAACCATTTTTAGCACACTGAATTGTCCGTTTATATGCTCTTTTTATACTACTTTTACAAGGCAAACCTTAGTATTACGTGTTCGATCTTGCTGGTTCTTAAGGCTCAACCAATCCCTCTATTCGGCAACATGCGGTCACGGTCGCGGCCAATAACATGGCGATTGTCATCGGCCCCACGCCGCCGGGAACCGGTGTGATCGACCCTGCAACTTGGCATGCGCTTTCATAATCGACATCGCCCACCAAACGCATTTTACCTTCGCCACGTTCCGGGGCGGCAATGCGATTAATGCCCACATCAATAACGCAAGCACCGGGCTTGACCCAATCGCCTTCAATCATATTTGGGCGCCCCACTGCTGCGACCAATATATCCGCCGCGCGGCATTCATCCGGCAAATTTTTGGTCCGCGAATGCGCTTGTGTGACGGTACAGTTTTCATTTAACAACAATTGAGCAACTGGCTTGCCAACAATATTAGATCGCCCAATGACGACGGCTTTTAAGCCCGACAAGTCATTTCCCAACACGTCCTTGATCAGCACCACACAGCCAGCAGGTGTGCAGGGGACCATTGCTTTTTGGCCCGTGGCAAGACGCCCGGTATTAATGACGTGAAAACCATCAACATCTTTGTCTGGGCTAATGGCGTTAATCACATGCGCTTCGTTAATTTGGTCTGGCAAGGGCAATTGCACCAAAATACCATGCACGTCTGAATCGTTGTTGAGCTTTTCCACCTTGGCCAAAACTTCTTCTTCGGTGGCGGTCGCTGGCATTTTAAATTCCAAAGACGTCATCCCGCATTCCGCAGTTTGTTTGCCTTTGTTGCGCACATACACTTGAGAAGCCGGATCTTCGCCGACCAAAATCACGGCCAAGCCCGGTGTAATGCCATGACTGGACTTGATTTTTTCAACCTGAACGGCGATCCGCCTTCGCATGTTTTCTGCAAAAGCTTTTCCATCAATCTTTTTGGCTACTCTTTGAACATCACTCATGTGTAAATCCTTTTTGGTGAACCCAGCGGTTTAAAATATCCGCCAAATGGTCCACATCCCCGTTCAGAAGTAGAATTTTATTGCGGCTCGTCTGGCCTTGTATAACGTCTAGGGTGGATTTCGCGATCTTCCATTCCTTCGCCAACAACTTGATTAAAGCCTGGTTGGCTTTCCCGTCTTCCGGCGCTTTGGTCACGGTGGCCTTGAGGACGGTTTTCCCATCCACATTTTGCATCCATCCATCAACACACACGCGGCGTCCTGATGGCGTTAACCGCACCCGAATTTTAAGCCCTTTGGCGGTGCGTTCAAAAAACACTCTATAGCCGATACAAAACGTCTCGAAGGATGCCTTGAACAAAGAAAATACCCAACAACACAATGATCGGTGACAAATCAAGCCCCCCCAAATCCGGCAACACATTGCGAAGACGACGATATAAAGGTTCGGTCAAGCGGTGGGTGAAATCCATGATCATATACACAAATTTATTTGATGTGTTGATGATGTTAAACGCCACCAACCAGCTCATCACCACATTTGCGATAACGACAAACTGAAAGAAGTTGAGCGCGACAATCAGCACTTTAACCAAATTGATAACAACGAGATCCATAAACTTCACCAATCAAAATTATTTCTGTGTTCCGAATTTATGCCTCAGAACGCCCCGTTGCAAGACCCGGGTGACTAAATTTTCAATTAACCGCCGACGACTTCGCCAAAGATTCGCGGTGCGCCGTATAAATCCCCGCCCCAATGATCACAAAAGCCCCAATCCAGGTCCAAATTTCAGGAACTTCCGTAAAGAAAAAATACCCCAGAACGGCCACAAACGGAATTTGCACAAAACCAAAGGGCGCAATAAAAGAAGCATCCCCCCGCGCATACGCGCGATTAATCGACAAATGGGCACATGTAGCGACCAAGCCGATCACCACCAACCAAGCCATCGCCCCAAGGCTTGGCACTTGCCACACCGAAACCAACGTTGGCACGGACAGGATGCTCATGATCAAGCCCATCCACATGACCATGGCATTGGAATTTTCGGTTTTCGCCAAGGATTTATTCGACAACATGGCAGCCGCGATGAGAACCGCACAACCAATGGCGATCAATTGCACCTCGCCCACGTCGCGAAAGCCGGGACGAATGATAATCAACACGCCCAAGAACCCAACCAAGGTTGCGGACCACCGCCGCAGACCAACATGTTCGCCGAGAAATAACCCAGCCCCCAAAGTTGTAAACAAGGGAGCCGAAAAACTGATCGCGGTGGCTTCGGCAATGGGCATTTTGGTGATCACCCAAAACCACGACAACATGGCCAAAATACCAAAGGAAGATCGTCGCACATGAGCCCATGGGCGATCGGTTCGCAAAGCTTTAAGCCCCACCACAACCAACCAAGGCATCATCAGCACGAATTGGGCAACATTTCGAAAAAATACAATTTCAAACGGATGAAGTTCGCCCGCAACATTGCGCACCAAAAGGCTCAGCACGCCCAAAAGGCAAGCGGCCAATACCATCCATGCGGCTCCCGCGATGGCCGGAGACGAAAATGTAAAGGGTATGATTTTCTTCATTAACAACACAGACCCGAGGATTGCTTACGGGGCAAGGCGTTATTCGCCGGAGGCTTGGTCCTGATTTTTTTCTTTAACCGGCACGGCATTGCGGTCGCCTTCGGCCACGATACCCTGGCTCAACAATTCACGATGACGAAAATGCTTGGTCAGCGCCAGCAAGCCAGCGATGAGGTGCAAGACAATATCCACCCATGCCCGGGGTTCCATGGTCCCAGCGGAATTGAGAATTTTAATTTTTTCGATAATATGGGGTTCGGGAAAAAAAGGCATAAGAAAAAAAACAAAGCCTAAAAATACAGTTGGCCCATAAGCCATTTTATCTAAAATCTTATTCACGCACTTAATTCCTTGTATGTTGATGCCTTTACAATCAACTTATAACAAAATTGCACAAAAATTGCTACTAACGGATCACTCATCATGCCGACCTTGTTTCTTTACATTTCGACCGTCTTAATTTGGGGGTCCACTTGGTACGCCATCACACTACAACTGGGGAACGTGGCCCCCGAAGTTTCCGTAGCCTACCGCTTTGCCATTGCAGCCCTTTTGCTTTTGCTTTTTTGTTGGGTGCGCAAAAAACAGTTGCGCTATTCGGTCCGTGAACATATTTGGATGGCCGTTCAGGGCTTCTTCTTGTTTTGTTCCAACTATGTCATTTTTTACATCGCCACGGCCCACCTCACGTCTGGTTTGGTTTCCGTGGTCTTTTCCACAATTGTTTTTTGGAACATTCTTTTTACACGCTTCATTTTTGGCACACCCGTTTCCAAGCGTGTTTTGGTTGGCACGGCTTTGGGAATTTTCGGTCTGGCTTTGGTTTTTTGGCCCGAAGTAACAGGGCTCAACCGGTCTGGATCGGCGGATTATGGTTTAATCTTGTGCATGATCGCCACGGTGCTGGCCAGCTTGGGCAATATCGCGTCTGTGCACAACCAAAACAAGGCTCTTCCCGTGTTGCAAACCAACGCTTTTGGCATGGCCTATGGTGCAATCCTTACGGCCTTGTACGCTTGGAGTTCGGGGCTTGAGTTTACCTGGGACACCTCAATGCCTTATCTGGCGTCTTTGCTGTATTTGGCTGTTTTTGGCTCTATTTTGGCGTTTGGCGCGTATCTCACCTTGTTGGGGCGCATCGGCGCAGGGCAAGCCGCCTATAGTGCGGTGCTGTTTCCCATCGTGGCGTTAACCTTGTCCGTCTTTTTGGAAAACTATACCTTTACGGCCTTGGCGGGATTGGGTGTGATTTTGGTTTTGGGCGGCAATATTCTGGCGCTGACGAAAGCAAAAGCCTTTACGAAGCCTTGCCCACAGCCGCCTCAAGACGGCCCAAAAGACGCTCAAACAACACCCGTTCTTTCGCTAAAAAGCGAATGATGCGCTCGGACGTGCCCACATCCAGATTTGCTAAATTTTCTTCCATTTCCGCCAAATGGCCTTGTTCTTCGGCAAGCAGGCTTTTCAACGACACCTTGACCCCCGCACCATCCAGGCTTTTTTGAAACAATTCAAAAGACCACACCGCGCGAAATTCGATGATCATGGACATATATAAATACGCCACGCGCAAGGGTTCGGCCTCGTCTTTGACGTCCAGCGCGATATAGCTTACCAAACGCTTAATATACATCCGGGCAAAGGGAGCCGCCAACATGTCAGATTCGGCGTAATCCATTGGTCTTCCCGCCATTTTATCGGCTTGGCGTTTGAAAAAAAACGCATGGCGGACTTCTTCGGACATATGTTTTAAAGTTTCTTGACCCAAACCGGCATTGCTTTGCGTCATCATGATGCGCCGCGATCCCATATGTTCCATCATGGACAAGGTGTTGAGAAAACGCGCATGCAACGGACGATTTTGGACAATCGCATCCATGCATGTGCCCAAGCGCGCGGCAAACGGCTGGTTTGAAGTTTCAAAGTCCAAGTAGGTCGGGTGCGTCTGAAATGACATGATAGATTTTATCCAGATCAAGGTCGGTCAAGCAGTATGGAGGTAGGATATACACCGTGTTTCCAAGCGGGCGCAACAGAACATCTTGTTTTTGGAAATGGTCGTACAGCTTTGGCGCAATATCAGACAGATAACCTTGATCCGAAACGTTGACGTCCATGGCCGCGATTGTGCCGCATTGGCGTAAATTGGAAAAGCCGGGATGTCCTTTTAAGGCCCCCAAACGTGCCGCGTGGCCGTGCACCAACTGATCAATATTTTCTTGCACGGGCTCGGTTTTCCAAATTTGGGTATTTTCAAAAGCCACAGCACAAGCGATTGGATTGGCGGTGTAGGAACTGGAATGAAAAAACATCCGGCGGCGATCGGTGCTGTAATGGGCCTCAAAAAAGCGCCGATGACACAAGGTTGCCGCCAACGGCATCAACCCCCCCGTGAGGCCTTTTGAGGTGCATAAAATATCCGGCACGACGTCTGCTTGTTCACACGCAAACAAAGTCCCGGTGCGCCCCCATCCGGTCATCACCTCGTCCGCGATGAACACCACATCGTCGGTTTCGCAAACCCGTTTTAAAGATTTAACAACATCCGCGCCATACATCTTCATGCCACCCGCGCCCAACACCAAGGGTTCGACAACAAAAGCCGCCACTTGGCCCGGATGATCCGCCAAAATCTTCTCTAAGGCTTGAACGGTCAGGTGTTCTTTGCCCGGTTCAGGAAACGCGATGGTGTCCACGTCAAACAAAAGCGGCGCATAGGCCGCGTTGAACACGCCGCGTTCGCCGATGGACATGGTGCCAACGGTGTCGCCGTGATAGCTGTGTTCCATGACGACAATGCGGGTCCGTTGAGCCTCGCCCAAATTGTGCCAAGACCCCAACGCCATTTTCAAGGCCACTTCAACGGCGGTCGAGCCACTGTCGGAAAAAAAGACCTTATCCAAACCATCCGGCGTCATTTCGACAAGAGCCTCGGCCAAACGTTCCGCCGGATCATGGGTATGCCCGGCAAAGATCACCTGATCCAACTTGCCCGCCTGCGCTTGGGCAGCTTCGACCAAGCGAGGATGGCAATGCCCATGGGTCACCACCCACCACGATGAAATCGCATCCAAAATTTGACGACCCTGCGCCGTGTACAAATAAGCGCCTTGGGCGCGATCAACAGACGTTATGACAGGATTTAAACCGTGCTGGGTGAACGGGTGCCAAATCGGCGACGTTGGGGATGTATTCATGACAGAGTCCCAAAATCTTCGCGTGTGAAATTACGCTTAAAGACTTGATTCAAATTTTCAGCCTCCAATTTATCCAACATTGGAACACGTCCCAATACCTTTGTTCGGCCCATTTCAGAAAGGGTTGTTTGCGTATCTAAATTCTCGTCTCCGACGAAAACGATCCCCAACACATCAATTTTACGGCTGTGAAGCGCTTCTAAAGACATCAAAGTGTGGTTTATCGTCCCCAGCCCGGTTCGAGCCACCAAAATGACCGGGCGTTTCCATTTGGCAAAAAGGTCAATAAATAAGGTGTTTCGATTAACGGGAACCATAAGCCCGCCGGCGCCTTCGACAATACAACGTCCAAGCGGTGGGGTGAGGCTTTCCAGATCAATGCTCACGCCGTCCAGTTCGGCGGACCGATGAGGAGAAAGCGGTTGCGTCAAAATCACCGGCGTTTCAAGTACCTTGTCCGCGCCAAGCCCCGTCATGCGCTGAACGGCTTGAACATCCGTTTGTGGCCGGCACCCGCATTGCAGGGGTTTGAAATAGCGCAGTCCCAAGCCCAGAGCCAACATTGACGCCACCACGGTTTTGCCCACGTCCGTATCGGTCCCCGTCACGATCATATGAGTTTAGCCTCAATCTGGTTCAGCTGCGCTTGAGTTTGGGCCTGAGTTTGGGCCTGAGTTTGGGCCTGAGCTTGGGCTTGAGTTTGGGCCTGAGTTTGGGCCAGCGCTTGGGCCAAACCCATAATGTCTTCACGCGTCACATTCAAGGTGATGCTCAAGCGCAAGCGAGCGGTATTTTTTGGCACCGTGGGGGTCCGAATGGCGCGGATGTCATACCCTTGGGCCTGAAGATTTTTGGCCAATTCAAAGGCGGCTCCATCGTTGCCAACCATCAACGGCAATATTTGAGAGGACCCGGTGACGTTATCAAACACCATATGGGCATACTTAATCAGGCTTAATAAGTCTGTGCGGCGCTGGGGGTCTTGGTCCACCACATCCAAGGCCGCTTTGACGGCCACCGCACAAAGCGGCGGCGGGGAGGTGGTGTATATAAAGCTGCGGGCACAATTGATCAGGTAATCTTTTAAAACTGCGGGTAACGTCACCAACGCGCCAGACTGGCCCAAGGCCTTGCCACACGTGTGCACCGCAATTAAATTATCGCGTCCTTCAAAGACCGTGCTTAAGCCCCGGCCGTTTGGTCCATGAATGCCCGTGGCGTGGGCTTCATCGACGATCAAATACCCATCATATTGTTCGGCCAGATACATCGAATCGGCAAGCGGAGCCACATCACCATCCATGGAATAAAGGCTTTCCACCGCGATCCATACCTTTTTAGCCCCGCCGGTGCGCGCCCGTTTGATCACAGCTTTGCAATCTTCAACATCATTATGTGCAAATTTTATGGATTTGGCTTTCGATGCATGAAGGCCTTCTTTGGCGCTGGCATGTAAAAGAGCATCATACACAATGACATCCCCGCGCGCGGGCAAGGTGGTGAACACAGAATAATTCGCCAAATACCCAGACCCCATGAACAAGGCTTGTTCGGCGCCAAAGAAATCGGCGGCGAACGTTTCTAGGTCTTCATGAGCCGGATGGTTGCCCCGCAACAAGCGTGAGCCCCCCGAGCCCAAGGGCAAACCATTCTCTAAGGCCTTGATCAAGGTGGTGCGAATGCCGGTGTGATTGGCCAGCCCCAAGTAATCGTTCGAGCTGAAATCAAGGCCGCCCGCCCGGGTCAGCGTGCGGCGTTTATTCTGCGCCGACAGCGCGTTCAACGTGTCCTGAAATGGGTTCACCACGATCCGTTTCCTGAGTTAAAGGAGTGCTGGAAGTTTGGGGCCTAAGATTAAGTCGAGCCAGTAAATTCATATCATTTTCAGACTGAACATTGGGTGTCGTCAACAATTTTTCCCCAAAAAATACGGAATTTGCTCCGGCAAAGAAACAAAGGGCCTGTGTTGCTTCGTCCATGCTTTCGCGACCCGCCGATAAACGCACATATGATTTCGGCATCATGATGCGGGCCACCGCCACGGTGCGAACAAAAATGAACGGATCAATATTGTCTGCATTTTCCAAGGGTGTGCCCTTAACCTTCACCAACAAATTGATGGGCACGCTGCCGGGGTGTTGAGGCATATTGGCCAATTCATCAAAAGAGACGATCGGTCAGATTCACCCTCTCCAAGGCCTAAAATACCCCCGCAACACACATTTATGCCGGCGTCACGTACTTTTTCAAGGGTGTCGAGCCTATCTTGGAATTTCCGCGTGGTGATAATTTTTTCATAGTGTTCGCGCGATGTGTCCAGATTATGATTGTGATAATCCAGCCCCGCATCTTTGAGCGCGCGTGTTTGGTCTTCATCCAACGAGCCCAAGGTCACGCAACATTCTAAGCCTAAATCTTTGACGCTGCGCACCATGTCAAGAACCAACGGAAAATCACGCGCATTTGGATTTTTCCAGGCCGCCCCCATGCAAAAGCGCGTGGCACCCCGGTCCTTGGCGGCTTGCGCCTCGCTCACCACGCGTTGTAATTCGACCAGGCGTTCTCTTTCCAGATCCGTGCCATGATGAGAACTTTGCGGACAATAACCGCAGTCTTCGGGACAGCCCCCGGTTTTGATCGACATCAGCGAGCTGAACTGTATTTCATTGGGATCAAACATCTGTTGGTGCACCGTGTGGGCTTGGTACAACAATTCCATAATCGGTAAATCAAACAAGGCCTGAACTTCGGGCAGGGTCCAATCATAGCGGCAAGTCAAAGCAGTCATAACAAAAGAAGGCCTATTTTTGTGGGTGAAGAGATCTTGGTCTAAGGTAGTTTTGCAGACCGCGTGGGGCAAGTTATTTATCATCTCCTCTTGAAAAGCAACGGCGCTTAAGCCATTTTGAGCAAAATTTTAACTGTGAGAGACAATACCATGAGAGGCTATTTTGGCGTCGGCGTCGAAGGCATCAGCAAATCCATGAATGTGGGCGCCATTTTTCGCACCGCCCATGCCTTTGGGGCCAGCTTTGTTTACACCGTCAATGCGGTTTACGGGCGCAAGCAAGGTGGCTTTGCGGACACGTCTAAATCTTTGCAACACATGCCTTTTTATGATTTTCCAAACATAAACGATATGATGTTGCCCAAAGATTGTCGCTTGGTGGGTGTTGAACTTACCGATGATGCCGTGGATTTGCCCAGCTTTCGCCACCCCAGCCGGTGTGCTTATGTGTTGGGGCCAGAACGCGGATCATTGTCACAAGACATGGTCGATAAATGCGAATTCATTGTCAAAATCCCCACTCAGTTTTGCATCAATGTTTCGGTCGCGGCTGCTTTGGTGCTTTATGATCGATCGCTTTCCATGGGCAAATTTGCCGAACGGCCCGTGCGCGCGGGTGGGCCAACGCTCCAAGCCCCAGACCATCAACACGGCCCACAATTGATCAGAAATGCAGAAAAACGGCGACAAACACCCCCTTTGGGACCGGGTTTTGATCCCGCTGGCTACAATGACTAATCCATTCTTCTATGTTAGGTTAAGTTCATGAAAAAGATTCGCGTCATCCTTATTGCAGCTCTTTGTTATGTTCCGGCGGGTTTGGCTCAGGCAAGAATGCTCGGCACCCATGGGGATTGGCTGGTCTATAACGATGACGAAAATGGTAACTTGACCTGCGTCATGTCAACGGAACCCAAAAAATCTGCTGGAAAATACAAAAAACGCGGCCCTATTTATGCCGTCATTTCCCATCGGCCCGCTGAAAAATTATTCTATGAATTTAGTTTTCAAGCCGGTTACACCTTTAAAAAGGACTCCAATGTTTCCGTTGTGATCGACAAAACGAACAAATTTTCGTTGTTCACACGGGGGGGGCACGCTTGGGCAACCGACAGTGAAGGCGACAAAAACCTGGCAAAGGCCATGCGACGTGGCAACAAAATGGTGGTTCGGGGCGTGTCGTCGCGCGGCACCAAAACCACGGATACATTTTCCTTAAAAGGCTTCACCGCAGCCATCAAATTCATCAACAAAGCCTGTAAAGTTAAATAGGCCCCTTTGTGATTTGGCCAAAAGGCCTTATATCTCCGTTATGACAACCCAAAAACGCACAAACCTTATTGGCTTAAGCCGCGACGAGCTCATCGAAGTTCTGTCCAACATCGGTGAAAAGCCTTTTCGCGCCAAACAATTATGGCATTGGATGTATCACCGCGGGATATGTGATTTCGCGGACATGAGCAACCTTGGCAAACCGCTTAGAAAAAAACTCGTCGAAGGGTTTTATGTGGGCCGGCCTGAAATTGTCCAGTCCCTGATCAGTTCTGATGGCACCCGCAAATGGCTGTTAAAACTTGAAGACGGCAACGAAATCGAAACGGTCATGATCCCCGAAGCCGAACGGGGAGCCTTGTGTGTTTCTTCTCAAGTGGGGTGCACGCTCAATTGCGATTTTTGCAATACGGGAACGCAACGCCTGGTGCGAAATTTAACCGCGGCTGAAATCATCGGCCAAGTTCTGGTGGCTCGTGATGAAATGAACGAATGGCCATCCGGCAAACCCGGGCGCATTCTCACTAACCTTGTGATGATGGGCATGGGCGAACCGTTGATGAACTTTGACAACGTTAAGACTGCGCTCCACATCGCGATGGATGGCGAAGGGGTCGCTATATCTTGCCGCCGCATCACGTTATCCACGTCGGGCGTGGTGCCCATGATCGAACGCGCGGGCCTTGAAATCGGCGTCGATTTGGCCATCAGCTTGCACGCCGCTCATGATGAATTGCGCGACGTCTTGGTCCCCATCAACAAAAAATATCCCTTGGATGTTCTTCTCAAGAGTTGCGCCGCATATCCGGGTGCCCGCAACGCCCGGCGCATCACCATGGAATACGTGATGATCAAAGATTTAAACGACAGCCCCGAAGACGCTCGCCAACTGGTCAAGCTGATGCGGCAATATAAAATACCTGCCAAGTTCAATCTTATTCCGTTTAACCCTTGGCCGGGCACCAATTATGAATGTTCCAGCAAAAATGCCGTGCACCGCTTTTCTCAGATTCTCAACGATGAGGGATTTTCTGCGCCCATCCGCAAACCCAGAGGTCGCGACATCATGGCGGCTTGTGGTCAGTTGAAATCACAAAGTGAAAACAAAAAAATTACAAGACCGCATGGCCGAACGGCTCAAGGTTACGCCGTCATAGGGCCAGTCTATACCCCAGGCTAAACCCTGGTCTATACCTTTGGACTTTTCGCACATTATTGGTATTATTAACTGTTCGTTTAAAAACTTAGGATCTCTTTATGGCCCGGCCCCAACTCTTTGACCGCTCTACGGTGTTGACGCAAGCCCTGAACGTGTTTTGGCGCAAGGGTTATGATGGTGCATCCATTCAAGATTTGGTGGACGCGACCGGTTTAAATCGTGGCAGCCTTTATAATTCCTTTGGTGATAAGGACGAATTGTTCGCCGAAGTGATGTTGGTGTACCGCAGTCTTTCTCCGACCAAGATTCTGACCAATGCCTCTGCTACGGCGGATGTTAGTCAATTGTTTCAAGATTTTTTTCAAATTCTGGTTGATCGCGCGGAACAAGACCCGGACCACAAGGGTTGCTTGATGACCAATACCGCAGCAGGATTTTATGGGTGTTCTGAATCCATGGCGGATTGGGTGTGTGAAAGCTTGGATGGACTGGAATCCTTGTTTGTCCGCCTGATCGAACGCGGCCAGGAATTTGACGACATCAGTTCCACGACAGACCCCATAAAACTGGCCCGTTTTTTGGTTGCGGCAGCACAAGGCATGAATGTCATGGCCAGAACAGGAGCCGATGTTTCGGTATTGCAAGACATCGCCGATCAAACGCTTCAGGCCCTCAATCCATAATCCCATCAAATTTGTCTATAAATACACTTGACGTGACCCTAAAGTCTGTTAACGTCCTAGTTATTGAACGACCATTCAACTAATTTTAACAAAGGGCTTACCAATGTCACTTAAAACCATTCATTCTGTCGAAACCGCACCACAGGCCTCACAAGAAATCTTAAAAGGATTTGTCGAACGTCTGGGTTTCGTGCCGAACATTGCGTCAATCATGGCTGAATCACCTGCAACCTTAAAAGGATATACCGCCACGTATGGATTGTTGAGCGAAACGGATTTTACCCCCGCCGAACAACAATTGATCTTTTTAGCCGTCAGCCGCGCGAATTCTTGTACCTATTGTGTCGCAGCCCACAGTGTCGCGGGCAAAATGATGGGGCTGGATGATGAAACCATTGCTGCGGTTCGCAACGACACGCCAATTTTAGATTCAAAACTTGCGGCGATTGTCAGTTTTGTGTCACACCTTATCGATACCCGTGGATTTGCCAAACAAGATCGCATCAATGATTTCCTTGCCGCAGGCCATACCGAAGCCCAAATTTTGGAAGTCATCATGGGCATTGCGACCAAGACCATCAGCAATTATGCCAATCACATCGCGAACACTCCGTTGGACGACGCCTTTGCCCCTATGGCTTGGACACCGCCCGCGAAAACATAATATTTAATCAAACCATGACAGATAGGATTAACATTGGGTCACCAAGACTTTTTAAAGCTTTCTGGAAAGCATATTTTATATTTCGGTGACCCAATGTGTTCTTGGTGCTGGGGTTTTTCTGCGACCTTTAAACACATTATCGAGCTCGTCGCGGATCAAGGCGAAGTCCATATGATTATGACGGGCCTGCGCCCCCACACGTCTCAGGCCTGGGACGACGAGCTTCGATTTTACATTCGCCAGCATTGGCAAACCGTTGCCCAAGAAACCGGACAAAGTTTTGACTTTTCCAGGTTTGAAGATGCGGATTTCATTTACAATACAGAACCTGCGTGTCGCGCGCTGGTGGCCGCCCGCACCCTTGATTCCAAACTCAGTTTTTCTTTTTTTGAGGCCCTTCAACATCATTTTTATGCGTTGGGTGAAGATATTACCAAACAAGATGTGCTGGTTTCTATTTTGCATAAATTTTCATTGGATCAAGCCGCCTTTGAAGCCTTGTTTCAACAAATTTCGACCCAAGATCAAACCCAAGCCGATTTTAAACTGGCCAAGGATTTCAACGTCACGGGCTATCCTAGCGTTCTTTTGTTGGAAAACGGACAGGTGCAGGTTTTGACCCGAGGTTACCAAACTTTTGAATCTTTGCGGCCCCGGCTGCAAGAATGGTTGAACGATTAGACAATTCGCCTATACTGCGCCGGCTTTGTGGCTTTTGCCTCCCATTCATTCGACCCATTCATTCAATCGAGGAATTTTGTATGTCGCGCGATATTAAAAAAGTTGTTTTGGCCTATAGCGGTGGATTAGACACATCCATCATCTTACGCTGGCTTCAAGAAACATATGGCTGTGAAGTCATTACTTTTACCGCCGATCTCGGTCAAGGCGAAGAAATTGAGCCCGCACGGGCCAAAGCCGAAATGATGGGCATCAAGCATATCTTTATCGAAGATCTTCGCGAAGAATTTGTCCGTGATTATGTGTTCCCCATGTTTCGCGCCAACGCCTTATACGAAGGCACATATTTGTTGGGCACGTCCATTGCAAGACCGCTGATTGCCAAACGCCAAATTGAAATCGCTAATGAAATGGGCGCTGATGCCGTTTCCCACGGGGCCACGGGCAAAGGCAACGATCAAGTTCGGTTCGAACTTGGATATTATGCGTGCAATCCATCCATCAAAATTATCGCACCTTGGCGAGAATGGGATCTTAGCAGCCGGACCAAGCTCATTGAATATGCGAAATTGCACCAAATTCCTGTGCCCACCGACAAACGCGGCGAATCTCCGTTTAGCCAAGACGCTAACCTGTTGCACATTTCTTCAGAAGGTAAAATTCTTGAAGACCCATGGGTAGAGCCCGATTACGATTTGATTTTGACACGCATGGTAACGCCAATGGCGGCACCCGATAAGCCAACCGAAATCACCATCGATTTTGAAAAAGGCGATCCCGTCGCCATTAATGGAGAAAAAATGTCTCCTGCGACCTTGTTGACCAAGCTCAACGATTTAGGCGGCGCAAATGGTGTTGGAGCGATCGACATCGTCGAAAATCGCTTTGTGGGCATGAAATCACGGGGCGTCTATGAAACACCCGGCGGCACGGTGTTGTTCCAAGCGCGGCGCGCGATGGAAAGCTTAACCCTTGATGGACCCACGACCCATCTCAAGGATGAAATGGCACCGCGTTATGCCGAAATGCTCTACAACGGATTTTGGTTCGCACCGGAACGGATCATGTTGCAAGCGGCCATCGACAAAGCCAGCGAACGCGTTACGGGAACGGTTCGCCTGAAACTGTACAAGGGCAATGTCATGATCACCGGGCGAAAATCTCCCTTTAGCCTATATGACGAAGACGTGGTGACATTCGAAGAAGATACGGTCTATGACCAGTCCGATGCCGAAGGCTTTATCAAGCTCAACGCCCTTAGATTACGTCTAGGGCGCACCTAAGGCGGGTCTTTTTTCACACTTTCGTGACGGACGAAGATGACCGTGGCTTAAAAATTAATCAAATTGATTTTCTTAAATTGTCTCGTAACACATTGACAAAATAGAAAAATTAATAAGATTTATTTAATATAGCTAATTTATGGGGCCATCAGGTCAGGATTTTGGCTAGGTTCCCGCGGATCCTGTCAGGATAACTTGGCCGACGGCAAAGCTCCACACGGACACGGGCATAAAGCCGATTTCGTGGTCACCGATAAAGCGTTTTCCAGACATATTTCGGGTTAAGGCTTTTGAGGGCGATAGCGGAGTGTTTTCATCAAGGAATTCCAACATATCTCCCAACACCTCATGGGGGCGGGCAATGGCCTTGTTGGACCAGTCCAATTCAATGCATTTCACAGGCTTATCGCCTTTCAAAGGCATTTCAACCAATGCCACGTGTTTGTGTTTGCGGCCTTTTTTCCAAAAGGCGTAAAACAAACGTTGAAACGTAGGGGAATGCATAAATTGAGAGATCACGGCGGTTTCGGCCAAGCGGCTCATGGCATCGTCTTCCGAAGCCGCAGGCCCGGTCAGGCCGGCCCGCATGGACGGTGACGTTAAATATACTTTGAAACGCGTTTGCCGCTGGAACCGTTTGCCTTTACCGTCGATGCGCCAAATACGCTTGATAAGATACGCAGATTCCAAAAATTCCAAATATTTACGCAAAGTATTCTTGGCCACATTCATGTCTTTGGACAAGTGTTCGATGCTGGTCTCCAAACCCGATTCCAAGGCCAGACGCGTCATCAATTTTGCCACTTCGCGATGATCAGCAATACCGCACAATCCCGCTAAATCTCGGTGAATGATTTTGGACACCACATCAACATTACTGACTTGTTGTCCCACAGAAAAGGCCACTTCCGGGAAGCCTCCTGAATTGACGTAATTGACAAAAGCAGCGTTAAGGCCTTCTAGATTTACCAGCTTTCCATACTGATCAAACAATTTTTCACGGATGCGCAAAATATGCAGATATTCCGCAAACAAAACCGGGGGAAGAATGGTTTGCACGAAAGGACCGGGTTCAGATTTTTTGGATTTAGGTCCGGAATCAATATTGATTTGCGTCATTTCTGCCGAAGGCATCAAAGCCGAAACGGCCGTCATCCGACAATTGGGGCGGGCTTTTGCCACTTCATCCAAACGCAGTTCCCATTCGGGGACGTTGTGAATGTCGTCAAAAAAGACAAACGCGCCGGTTCCGTCTGTGGCCACGCCAGACGCGACAAAGGCATGATCTAACAATTCGAGCAAATCCATATTTGAAAAGGCTGGATTGTCGAGACGAATATAAATCAAAAACTTGGGTTCAACATGTTCTGCCAACATCAAGGCAATGGCCTGTTTAACCATAACCGATTTACCAACGTGGCCGGGCCCCGTTAGAATTGCGGCAACACCATCGCCTGAACGGACACGTTCCAAAAAAGGGTGCACAAAGGCACGGCGGGAAAGACGTTGAACGGGACCTTCAACGGCCCCGGTTGTCCACCATGGGTTATCTAAAATTAATCGATTTTTGAGCTCTGAATCAAGCACCTAACGCCCCCCTCGGCATATACGATTACATCTATATACTAAAGTATTTTTATATTTAAGGAAATCTATATGATTTTATTTCTTCATGCAACAAAATACCCTCAAAAATATCAGGTTTTTGTTCAATACGATTTATAAGTCAACAGAGCTTGCGATATCAAAGCAGTAGCAATCGTCATTTTCTTTTGATTCATATCTAATTCAGCTTTAGTCTGGCACTATGTCGTTTTTGTAAAGTAGAAAGCTTTATTTATGGTCCGAATCGCGCCCCTTCTTGTTCTTGTACTTGTCTTAACGACAATCATTTTGTCGTGGAAGGCCTTTCACCCGGCTGCCCTGACTTTGGCGGATCAAGTCGAAATTGCGACCTCTGTTTTAAAACGGGCGCGCACCGACCGCTCGGTGGTTTACGATCCGGCTTTGAACTGGTCTATTTTGCCCAAAGTTAAAAATTCACGACAGCGAAAGGTTTTATTTCTTGCGAAGTTTTTACCCTTAATCGCCGAACAAAATGAACGTATTCTTTTGCAACGACACACCGCGGAAACCGTGCCGATGGGGTCAGCCGAATACAATGCTTTAACCAACAGCTATCGCTTGAACAGCGGCGCATCTCGCAAGGCCTTGTTGGACCGCGTGGACCGTATACCTGAATCTCTGGCGTTGGCTCAGGCGGCCATTGAATCGGGTTGGGGAACGTCACGATTTGCCCAATTGGGGCACGCCTATTTTGGCGAACGGACCTATGACAAATCTATTCCCGGCATGGCCCCTTTAAAAGCGAAGGGATTTACCGTCAAGAAATTTAACAGCACGGCGGCAAGTATTCGTTCATTTATGCTCACCATCAACAGCCATCGTGCTTATAAAGGATTTAGACGACAACGGGCCAAATTACGGCTTCAAAATCGCCTGGCTTCCGGGCAAGAATTGGCCCCTTATTTACAGGCCTATTCCGAAATCGGTAGCGCATACACCGATCGCATTCTGATCACCATCAAAGCCAACCGCCTCGACGATTTTGATGGCATTCAGCATGTCGATCATTAGACTGTTTTAAAAGAAAATGGAGATTGTTTTGATAAACGTTGTTTTTGTATGTTTGGGTAATATTTGTCGCTCGCCAACCGCAGAAGGTGTCTTTCGGGGGCTGGTTCACGACGCTGGACTGGACCAAGACATCCACATCGACAGCGCCGGGACGCATGCCTACCACGTGGGCTCGCCGCCAGACGCCAGGGCTCAAGCCGAAGCCAAACGGCGCGGCAACGATATCAGCCATCTGCGCGGGCGACAGGCGTGCACCGCAGACTTTCAAAAATTTGACTATGTTCTGGCTATGGATGGCCAAAATCATCAAAACTTGCTTAAGATCTGCCCGCCTGAACATCTTGAAAAGCTTTATATGTTTCTAGATTTCGCCCCTGCACTGGGCATTCGGGATGTTCCGGACCCCTATTATGAAGGCGGGTTTGACGGGGTTTATGACATGATCGAAGACGCCGCCAAGGGCTTGTTGGCGGACATCCAAAAAAAGCATCTTTAAGCCATGAGCCTGGCCGATAAACTTGAAAATATTTTAGATCAACGACCTGATCAAATAACAAGTTTGTCCGGCGGCTGTGTTGGGGATGTCTTTGAAATCCATTTGCCAGATGGTCGCACCCTGGTCGCCAAAACGGGCGATCCTGACAGTGGGTTGGACATCGAAGGTCGGTCGATCCGTTATTTATCCGCCCACACAAACTTGCCCGTGCCCCATCTTCATCATTCTAGCGATACCTTATTGGTCATGGACTTTGTGGCCAACGATAAACAGCTCAATGGGCGAGCTCAGCACCATGCGGCTGAGGTTTTGGCTGATTTACATGCGCACACGGGCCCCAATCTTAAGGGTTTTGGGTTCGCATTTGACACCGTCATCGGGGGCTTGCCCCAGCCCAACCCGTGGACCGTCGGCTGGATTGATTTTTTTCGCGATCAACGGCTCATGTACATGGCCCATTTGGCGGCACAATCTGGGCAATTGAACCCTTCTATCTTAGGCCGACTGGAAAAGTTTTGTGGCCATTTGGACCGCTGGCTGCGGGAGCCCACGCACGCATCGCTTATTCATGGAGACATGTGGGGCGGCAATGTTTTGAGTTATCGAAGTCAAATCACGGCGTTTATTGACCCCGCCATTTATTTTGCCGACCCGGAAATTGAGTTGGCCTTCAGCACTTTATTCAATACGTTTAACGATGATTTTTTCCAGCGCTACACGGAACTTCGGCCCATAAATCCAGGATTTTTTGAGCAACGCAAAGATATTTATAACCTCTATCCCCTGCTGGTTCATGTGCGCCTTTTCGGGGGATCTTACCTAGCCTCGGTTGACGCGACCCTCAGAAAATTTGGCTTTTAAGCCGCGGTTTTATGCCAAGGCTTTTGGGTATATACCGTTGTAAATCAAGCGCTTTACATGAACGAACCCTGAATAGAGCCTTCAGACTTCATTCAATTGAGGTCTGATATAAGATTATCAAGATACAGATACCGAAGTAATCGCAAGGTATCCCCCCGGAAGCTTAAGGCGTGTTTCCTCCAGCTCCTTAAACGACCCCTAAAAGTCCGCACCACTTATGGTGTGGGCTTTTTTTGGCTCAAAAGCTTAACAATTTGCGGGCTGAGGCGCTGTACAATCTTGGCCACGCCCCGCGCATTCGGGTGGATGCCATCGGCTTGGTTCAAATGTTCAACAGCAGCGACGTCTTGTAAATAAAAAGGATCAAAAGCAACCGAAAACTGGCGTGCCAAGTCCGTGTATATAGAATTAAAGTCATGACCGTAATCTTTGCCTAGGTTCGGAGGCGCTTTCATACCGGTCAACAAAACTTTGATCTGAAGCTCTTTGAGGTGTCCCAGAATCCAGCTTAAGTTTTTGCGCGTTTCAACGGGATCAATGCCCCGCAGGCCATCATTTGCGCCAAGTTCAATAATGACCGCCCGAACATCTTTGTTCAGCAA
>JAESSV010000200.1 GCA_016763895.1 Magnetovibrio sp.
GGCTCGATCATGAATGAACGCACCACGGCAAAACGGGTGTTTATGTTGGTGGCCCAGTTCTTGAAATTTGTTGATGTGGACGAACCCGTGCGGTTCTTGATCGCGGAATGCAACACGCCGTTTACGGTTTTAACGGCCTTGTACTTTGCCAAGAAATTTGGCGTGGCCGATAAAATTGATATTTCGCCGTTGTTTGAAACCGGTGTCGCCCTTGATTTGGGCCATGAAATCATTTCGGAACTTTTGCATAATTCAACTTATGTTGATTATGTCAAAGGCCGGGGACGTATTTGCATTCAAACCGGGTTTTCGGACGCGGGGCGTTACATTGGCCAGGTTCCGGCATCGTTGGCGATCGAACGCATTCGCATTAAATTGGCGGACAGGCTTCAAGAATGTGGTCTGTCTGGTGTTGAGTTGTTGGTATTTGACACCCATGGGGAATCCGTCGGACGCGGCACTCATCCTTTAAGCTTTGACGACCGTTTGGATTACACGTACCCGCCTTATGCGCGGGCGAAATTTAACGAAGCCGGCATTCAGGTTAAGCAAGAAGTGAGCTTTCAGGGTGGCGATGGATATGTGTATTTTTCACACCCCGACTTGGCCTTTGCCACCGTGTGTCGTTTGATTGAACATGCTTTGTCAGACACCAACGTTGACGCTTTTGACGACGCTTTTTACGAAGACACAGACTATTCATTGGATTATTTCATGACCGTGACGGGCTTTAATGAACGGCTCATGGACAACACCAATTATGCCGCGACCTTGAACCTGTTTGGCACCAATCTGTTGTATTCAACAGGATCACGTAAGGTGAAACGTCAACACGAAGGCGGGGCTCAGGTGGATCTGGAACATCCCAGCCAAGTTCGGGCCATTCCCCACAATGCCATTTTGCAACAGATGGGTTATTTTTCAAACACCATCAGCGGACACGGCAAAGCGATGGCAAAAGACATGGACCGATTTGTTCATATCTATAACAATTCAGACCGTTGCAGGCGCTTTACGGCGATGGTGGCTTACGCGCGCCGGTTGTCCAATTTGGACGCCATGCATGGCTATGTGTCTTTGTATGACCCCGCCATTTGGTTGCGTCGTGCCAGCATCGAGCCAAACGCCAACCGTGCGGAAGAAATTCAAACACTGGCAAATGTTTTGCGGCACAGCGATCGCCATGAAAAGGTCAATCGGGTCTATCGTATTTTCCTCAACGATACTTTGTATTTGGACAAGGGGCTAAATGCGGTTAACGCTTTTGCTCAGCTCCCCGACTTTGTTGGTGAATGTGATGATGATTTGTTGTTGTTGCACGCGATCCGCATTTGCTTGATTCAACAAATGTTTTTGCTGATAACACGGTTGCCAAAATTTTCCGACAGTGACGACATGGTGCATGAATTGCTGAACTTGGATGTGGATCATGCGGTCGGTGTTTTGCGCAAAGCTTTTCCCGTTTCCGGCGTTTCGGCTAAAGCCAAAGAATTTGGAGAAGAAGCCAGTTATCGTACGGATGTCGAGCATGGTTATGAACAGGAACACAGAGAATTGTTTGATCCTCTTGAAAACCTGTACGACCTTGTGCGCCGGATTTCCAGCGCTGTGGCGCATATTTCCGGGGCCGTCGGTTAAAAGTTCCTCAAATCTGAAAAGAATCATTGAAATCATGACTTAGCGCACAATATCTACGCCAGAGTGTCTGTTGTACTGATTAGGTGTGGAGCATGAATTGGTCGTTGCTTAAGTTAAGGCCCAAAATTATTTTGGGGATTTTGTTGCCACTGTTGATTGTTGCCGTTACAAGCGTCATGACCGTGAGTGGCATACGTGACATTACGCAAACGACCAAATTGGTCAATCTCAACCAGGACGTTCTGAGCCAAGCCAGGGACATTATGGCGCATGCTGTTGAAATGGAAACGGGCATGCGCGGCTACTTGCTGTCTGGAAAAGAAGGCTTTTTGGACCCGTACACGAGTGGCGAAAAAATCACTTATGATGGCCTGGCCTCCTTGCAGAGAACGGTTTTTGAAAATCCGAAACAAGTTGAGCGGCTGGTTAAAGTCGAACAGTTGTTGCACGAATGGCAAAATGTTGTCTCTGAACCCGAAATAGCCCTGCGCAAAAACTTTTCTACGGTTCAAATGATGACCGATATGGCAAACATGGTGGGCCAGGCTAAGGGGCAAGCTTACTTCGACAAAATGCGAACTTTGATGGCGCAATTTTCCGCCGCAGAAGTTGCGCTGTTATCCGTCCGTGAAAAAAGAAATGTTGGAACCGAAGATTCCGTCTACATCCTGGTCGTTCTGGGAACCGTTTTTGCGTTGGGGCTGGGTTTTCTTCTAAGCTGGATAATTTCGAAAAACATTGGTGCCCCCGTCTTATGCATGGCCGAAGCAATGACGAAAATTGCGACAGGTGAGAAAAATGTAGAAATTTTAGCTTTGGATCGCACCGATGAAATTGGTGAGATGGCAAGAGCTTTGGATAGTTTTTCCAAGGACCAAGACGTCAACAAAGTTCTTTTTGATGACATGCAACGGAAAGTAAAAGAATTTATTTTCTTCAAGGATGCGATGGTCCAACATTCGATCGTGTCCATTTCCGATGTCCGTGGAAACATCACCTTTGTGAACGACAAGTTTTGCAACATCAGCGGTTTTTCCCGGGAAGACTTGCTGGGCCATAATTATAGAATGTTAAAACCCAAAGACTATGATCCTGCGTTTTATGAGGATATGTGGGCAACGATTTCGGGGGGCAAAATTTGGCAAGGAGAAATCAAGAACACAACAAAAGATGGCGGTCATTATTGGGTTATGGCGAGCATCGTTCCGTGTATTAATGAAACCGGCGAACCGTTCCAATATGTGGACATTTGCACGGATATTACGGCTGTGAAAATGCAAGAGTTGAAGCTGGCCAAAGCAAAAACGGATATGGAACAACAAGCCTTTGATTTGGCCGCAGCAGAATTGAAATTGGCAAAGAAAGTCGAACAAGTTGAAGACAATGAAAAACGGACCAGAGCCATTGTTTCCACCGCAAATGATGCCATTATCACCTTCTCTGACCGGGGCATTGTCTTAAGTTGTAACCAACAGACCGTGCATATATTTGGCTATGCACAACATGAAATTATTGGGCAGAATATTGATATGTTGATGCCCGAACCTGAAAAGCGAAAACGAAACGGAGTCATGAGTAACGGCATTGGCGTGGGTCGTGAGGTCTATGGCGTGAATAAGAAGGGAGATTTGATCCCCCTTCAATTGTCAGTGTCGGAGGTCAAAACCAGACGCGAAACAATTTTTTATGGAATTTTAAGGGACTTGTCTGCGGAAAAAGAGGCTCAAAGTCAGTTGTTGCAATCTGAAAAAATGGCGGCCTTGGGCAGCATGGTTGCTGGGGTGGCCCATGAAATCAACACGCCGGTGGGTTTGGCTGTGGCCAATGTTTCTGAACTTCAAGACAAAGCAACACTATTCCAACAAAAATTGGTGAAAGATGGCATCAGCAAATCAGATTTAAAGAGCTTCATGGACGATACGCATTATTTTTCAGGCGTGGCTTTGGATAATCTGATGCGGTCTGCGGAACTTATTCGAAACTTTAAACAAGTCGCGGTGGATCAAACCAGCGGAGAAGTTCGGGAATTTGATGTTTTGCAACAAATAAAAGCCACCATCGACACCATGAAACATAAGTTCAAACGCACCTCTATTGAGTTCACCGTAGATTGTCCCAAAGGTATTTTGATGAACTCAGTGCCCGGAGCCATCTCTCAAATCCTGACCAACCTGGCCTATAATTCGTTTATTCATGGGTTTGACAATGGCCATGATCAGGGCAATATTTTCATAGATGTTGAACAAGACGGCGATAACATCACGATGATTATTTCGGATAATGGCATGGGCATGCGGGCAAAAGATACGAAACGTATTTTCGAGCCCTTTTTCACCACAAAGCGAAATGAAGGCGGATCGGGTCTTGGGCTGCACATCGTCCAGAATCTGGTCACGACAACCTTGGGCGGGAATATTGATGTTGCGAGCGTGAGGGGCAAAGGCATTACCTTTACCATCAAGGCTCCGCTGAACTATATTCGTTAAAAAATCAAAGGGAGATGCTTGCCCGAGTGTTCATATGCGCCTATTGTTGCAAGCATATTGGAATACAGGAAGTGAACAGACATGAGTCAAACTCAACGTGATACGCGCTCGGATGCTGCCTTAGAGGGGGCTGTGACCATTGACGGTGTGACCCACCGATGCCGGGTGAAAAACATCTCCTTTAAGGGGGCTCAGTTGAGCACGGACGCGTTAATCGAAAAGGATGCCAAGGTCTCGCTCACCATTGAGCCGTTTGGCAGTGTTTTGGGCTTGGTAAAATGGAATGCCAAAAATAAATCAGGCATCGAATTTAAGGATCGCCCACAAGTGATCGAAGACATGATTATGGGCTTGGCTTCGTATTCGATGCTTTAGGCCCTGATCTTAATTACATATTCAAAGCGCGCTTATAAAGATCTAGGATTTCTTCTTGTTCCTGGCGATCTGATTCTTCCATTTTACGTAAACGGACCACTTGGCGCAGGATTTTAACGTCAAACCCCGTGCCTTTTGCTTCGGAATAGACTTCGCGGATATCCGCCGCCAAGGCTGCCTTTTCTTCTTCTAAACGTTCGATGCGTTCGACAAAAGAACGGAGACGATCACCTGCAATGCCACCAGTTTCGGTCATGAGATATCCTTCGTAAGAAAATGTATGTGGTGTTGAAGACGGACCTTAACCTTCTGACCGGGTGCCGTCCATGTGGAAAAGGTGGGGATAACTACAAATCAGCCACGGTGGTTTCAATCATCCAGTCCACAACGGCGTCGAGCGCCTCTTGTTTGGAGCCTCCTGCGGCTAAATGGCGTTGAAAAACCTGGCGTTGTTTATGGGCGCTGGTGCCTTTGGTCAAAATGGTGCGCACATGAGCCAGTTCTGATTCGCAACCCAGGGCTTGGGCATCGGGGCCAAGCATATCTAAAAGCTCGTCAATCAGGACCGGAAAGTCCACCAATTGGCCACGCCCAAAATCTATGAGGCCCTGGTCGATTCCATAACGTTGAGCGCGCCAACGGTTTTCGTTGATTAACATGTTGGCATAAATGCGCCAACGTTGGTTGCTGCGGCGGGATCGATACAACATACGCAACAGACATTGATACAGGGCTGCAATGGCGGTGGCATCGTCGAGGCGCGTGCACACATCGGTGATGCGCAATTCTAATGTTGGATAGGCCTTAGATGGGCGCAAATCCCACCACAACATAGAACTGTCGGTGATGACACCAACGTCTTTGAGCACATCCACATGGCGTTGGTAATCGACAAAGGTGTCAAAACGTTCCGGCAACCCGGTGCGGGGCATTTCGTCAAAAACGCTTAAACGGTAACTTTGCAATCCCGTATCTTCGCCGCGCCAAAAGGGAGAAGATGTGGATAGGGCCAAAAGGTGGGGCAAAAAATAACTCACCTGGTTTAACAGGTCGATGCGCAAATCATCGTCTTCGATGCCCACATGCACGTGCATGCCGCAAATTAAAAGGCGCCGGGCCACACTTTGTAATTCATCGGCCAAAGCCCTGTACCGATCTTTGTCGGTGTGCACTTGTTCTTTCCAAGATGAAAATGGGTGCGTGGACGCGGCAATGGGGGCAAGGCCGAACTCAGCGGCGACCGCGGACACATTGGCCCGCAACCCGGCCAATTGATAGCGGGCTTCGCCGATGGTCGAGCACACCTTGGCGCCAATTTCGATTTGAGCTTTTAGAAATTCGGGCTGAACAAGGCCGTGGCAGCGGTCATTGCATCGCGCCAACATTTCGGCCGGGGGCTCGCTGGCAAGCGCCCGGGTTTGCGTGTCCACAAGAAGGTATTCTTCTTCGATGCCGACGGTAAAACGGGGTTCTGTAAGGGCCATGCCAATGCCTTTCTCGGTCTAGTAATGATGAATTTTATGCAGGTTGTCCAAAGTTAAAATATGGCTGAGCGCATCGGCCAAGATATCGGCCCAATGGTTAGCTTCTTCGAGGGTGCTGCAATGGTCTTGGCGAATTTCTATGGCACAATTGGCGATGCCTTGGTCGGTGCCGTGGGTGTCGATGGTGTACGCCAGCTCTTGACCGGAATAAGGTTGGTTATTGCCCACGTGCAATCCATCCCAACGTTTTAAATGGTCGATTAACGTCAATGGCATACGGGGGTCTTTGTTCCACAATACCCCCACATCCCAAATGCGATCTTCGCCGTTCATCGAAGGCGTAAAGCTGTGAATGGAAAAAATCACCGGCGGACGCCCGTCGCGTTGGGTCAGGCTTTCAACTTCTTTGTTAATGGCCTCGTGATAGGGGCTATGAAACATATGGAGACGATCTTGAATGTCTTGAGCGCTTAAATTTTGATTGGCTGGGATTATGGTTCGGTCGCTGATGGTCGGAATACAGCCTTCATGTTTTGGATCACGATTAAGATCCACCACCAAACGTGAATACGTGGCCAAAACGGCGCGTGCGTTTAAGCGATCGGCCAAACACCGTGTGATAAAGTCAGCCCCAATGTCATAGGCGATGTGCAGATCAAATTGTTGGGGAGAAAGGCCAAGATCGCCAAGGGGCTCAGGCACACGCGAACTGGCATGATCGCTGACGATGACCATCGGCGCAGTCCCTTCACCGTTATAAATTTCGAAAGGGCGCGGGTCAGGAGAAAATTTGTTGTCCATGCCTTCAGTATATCGCGACTTTTAATGCACCGAAAGCCTTGAAAATCGATCCATAGAGGTCATTCCTTATGCAACGTGGGTCTCGTCCATAGGGGCTTGGCTGTGTGGGGCTTGTTATGGGGCGGCAGAACCAATTAAAGGGTGGCCTTTAACGTTCCTGCAAGGCGTTGTCAAAGCTGTTGAAAACGGGGCCAAAGATATACCCAAAAACAGACCGCTTGCCCGTGGTGATGTTGGCAATAACGCGCATGCCGGGGTACAGTTGGTATTGAATGCTGCCGCCATCAAAATAATCAATGTCGGCATCAATACGAACCTTATAATAAGGCATGCCGTCTGGTGTGATCAGGGTGTCTGGGCTGATGGATTTAACCACGCCTTTGATGTTTTTAAAGTGCGCAGCATCCGATGAAGCCAGTTTGATCGACACACTTTGGCCGATTTTAACGTAACCAATATCCCCGGTGGGAAGTTGAGATTCAATCACCAGCCGGTCTCCTTGGGGGACGATATCAACAACCGGATCGCCGGGACGAATGACGCCGCCTTCGGTCACAACATGCAGGGTTTTAATGGTCCCATCCACGGGGGCCCGGACGACGGTCCTCAATACACTGTCTTTGAATTTAATCAGACGTTGGTTCAGTTCACGCAAGTTTCCCGTGAGTCATTGAGGTCACGTTGCACATCGTTCATGGCAGACGTTTGGATTTGGTCGTGTTGGGCTTGGGCTTCTTTCAAAGCCGAATTGGCGGAAGAAAGGTTCGATTGTGTTTCGGAAATGCTGCCTTTAAGCTCGTTTAATTTGGTCAGCAAATCAAGGTGAATATAGCGATTGGTGAGTTCGTCTTTAAGCAATTCTTCACTGATGGTTACTTTTTCTTGATGCAGTTCCAAAGACGACTTCATGTTCGCCAACCTTGATATTATTTGGCGGATGGTTTCACTTTTTTGCGCGATGACTTCTTGTTGAGCTTCAAGCTGATTCATAAGATTATTGGTCCAAGTGCGAAATTGATCCATTTCTTCGGTGACAATAATCGGAAAGTTTTTTTCCATTTTGGGGGTGAAGGTTGGGGCTTTCTGGCCCTTGGATTCAGCCTCAAGCCTTGCGATGCGAATGATCAACGAGTTTGTGCGCACTTGAAGTTCAGACAAGTCAGCACCGCTGATGATTTGTTCCAAGTGGACCAAGGCCTGGCCTTTTTTGACGACTTGACCTTCGCGGACGTCGATTTTGCGAACAATACCGCCTTCTAAGTGTTGAACCGACTTCACCTTGCTAGAGGGAATGACTTCGCCCTTGATCATGCTGACGATGTCCAATGTGCCGACCAACGCCCACAAAAAGAACGTAATGAAAATGCCCGTAAACAATTTAAAAAAGAGTTGGGTTGTTTTGGTGTGGCTCAGGTCTTCGGGGTGTTCGGTCGGTCGTTGGCCGAGCTTGGCAAAGACGTTTTCCGTGTTTGAAAATTTGATCATAACATTTCCCTATCGCGCAGCGCGATTTCTTCTTCGGTGGGTGCGCGGTGGCCTGCACCACTTGGGTATGCGGCCGAAAAAGTGGTTATGCGAGGTTTGGGTTTTGAATTTAAATCAATCACCGCATGAATTGCATCGTCTTTTGATGCTTTGTGCGACATCAGGAATATGGTGCGGCCTTCTTGAACAAACTGGTTTAAAACTCGATTGACGGCGGCGCGGCCATCGCCATCAAGCCCATCAAACATTTCATCAAAGACCACCAAGCGCCCATCGGTGGTGAGGGCTCGGGCCAAGGCCAGTTGTCGGCGAATGCCCACGGCCAATTGGCGTCCGTTATCGACGATCAAAGTTTCCATACCTTCGGGCGTTTCGTCGATAAAGGTTCTCAGTCCCGCTTGATTGATGATGTCATTCAAGCGTTCGCTGCTCATGTCGGGGTCCAACGTGCGCAGGTTGTCTTCGATGCTGGCATTCAAAAATGTTGGCTCTTGGGGGAAATACACCACTTGTTTGCGCCACCATTGGGGTACCACTTGGCGAAGGTCCAAACCATCGATAAAGATTTGTCCTCGGACCGGGGACATAAGCCCGGTGAGCAGCTTGGCCAGCGTGGTTTTTCCGGTGCCACTTTCGCCCACCACAAAAACCAA
>JAESSV010000201.1 GCA_016763895.1 Magnetovibrio sp.
GGCAAGGTGTTCTTTGCCAATTCCGGATCGGAAGCCGTCGACACCGCGTTAAAATTGGTGTGGTACGTCAACAACGCGCGGGGACGACCACTTAAAAAGAAAATCATCGCCCGAGACAAAGCTTATCACGGCAGCACCATTGCGGCCGCCAGCCTGACCGGGCTTGGGGCCATGCACAATGCTTTTGACCTGCCCATTGACCGGGTGTTGAGAACCGCTTGTCCGCACCATTACCGCTTTGCCAAACCCGGTGAGACTGAGCAAGATTTTGCCACCCGGCTGGCCGATGAACTGGATCAACTCATACAATCTGAAGGCCCCGACACCGTGGCGGCCTTTATCGCCGAACCCGTGATGGGGGCCGGCGGCGTATTGATCCCGCCGGACACATATTTTGCCAAAATTCAAGCGGTCCTGAAAAAACACGACGTCTTGTTAATCGCCGACGAAATCATTTGTGGTTTTGGTCGCACGGGCAACATGTGGGGGTCTGAGACCTATGGGTTAAAACCCGACATGATCACCACCGCCAAGGCCTTGTCCTCAGCTTACATCCCCATTTCGGCGTTGATGATTTCCGAAGAATTGTTCCAAGACATGGTTCAAGAAAGCGATCACCAAGGTATTTTTGGTCACGGCTTCACCTATGGCGGCCACCCGGTGGCCTGTGCTGTGGCTCTGGAAACCTTGAACATCTATCAAGATCGCGACATTGTTGGGCATGTGCAAAACGTCTCACCGGTGTTTCAAGACGGTCTGAAGGCTTTAAAAAGCCATCCCTTGGTCGGAGAAGTCCGCGTGGTCGGGTTGGTGGGGGCCATAGAATTGGTCGCAAACAAAGCCACCAAGCAAGCTTTCGATCCCAAACTTGGGGTTGGGGCCCACGTCGTTCAGCGTTTTTTATCCAACCACATGATCGGACGCAACATGGGGGATTCCATTGCCTTTGCCCCGCCCTTGATCATCAATGAGCGCCAAATCAAAGACATGCTGGCCAGAACCAAACGGGCTTTGGATGAAACCCTTGGCTGGTTACAAAAAAATAACCACGTCGATTTTTAAGCTGAAAATAGCCACAAATAAAACATGACTTTGTGGCAAGTCTTGCTTCAGACGAAATATTTAAGCTATTATGGACCCCATAAAAAGATCAAACGGGCTGAATATTATTTAAGTCATTGAATATTAATGTTTATTCGGCGTCGCTCTTGCGGAGGACTACATGAACTACGAGCAATTTTTTGCGGATAAGATCGCTGAGCTGGAGGCGGAAGGCCGTTACCGCGTCTTTGCCGACATCGAACGCCAAGCGGGAAAGTTCCCAAAAGCGACGGTGCATGCCAAAAACGGTGAATCCAAAGAAATCACGGTTTGGTGTTCCAATGATTACATGGGCATGGGACAAAATCCCGTGGCGGTCAAAGCCATGAGAGACACCGCCCAAGGTTACGGCGTTGGCGCGGGGGGAACGCGCAATATTTCTGGCACCATGCATGAACACGTTTTGTTGGAAGAATCTCTGGCCGATCTTCATGACAAAGAAAGTGCTTTAATTTTCCAATCTGGCTGGGTTGCGAACTTAACCACCCTGTCCACCGTGGCCTCTATGATTCCGGGCTGTGTGATTATTTCCGACAGCAAGAACCACAATTCCATGATCGAAGGCATTCGTCATTCGCGCGCCGAAAAACACATTTTTCGCCACAACGATTTGGAAGACCTTGAAAACATCCTTAAATCCATTGATCCTTCCCGGCCCAAACTGATCGCCTTTGAAAGCGTGTATTCCATGGAAGGCGACATTGGCCCGATCAAAGGCATTTGCGACCTGGCCGACAAATATGATGCCATGACATTCATTGATGAAGTGCATGCGGTTGGCTTGTATGGCAAACGGGGTGGCGGTGTTGCCGAACGCGAAGGCTTGATGGATCGCATCACCATTATCCAAGGGACGCTGGCCAAAGGCTATGGCGTGATCGGCGGTTATATCGCCGGCACCAAAGCCATGTGTGACTTTGTGCGCAGTTATGGCACCGGGTTTATCTTTTCCAGTTCCATGCCCCCCGCCGTTGCCGCCGCCGCCCGCGCCAACGTTAACTATATGAAAGAACACAACGAGCTGCGCGAACGTCACCAAGAACGCGCCGCGACGCTGAAAAAACGGTTTCAAGACGCTGGACTTCCCGTCTTGATTTCAGAAAGCCACATTGTGCCCGTAATGGTGGGCGATGCCGTATTGTGCAAACAAGCTTCGGACGACCTTATGGCCTTGCATAACATTTATGTTCAGCCCATCAACTATCCCACCGTTGAGCGGGGCACGGAACGCTTGCGTTTCACCCCCACCCCTCATCATACCGACGCCTTGATGGACGAACTGGTTGCGGCCTTGGTGGAAGTTTGGGGACGGTTAGGTCTTAAAGACGCGGCTTAAGGGCCCCAAACCAGTGGAGCCTATGGGTTATGTTTGCCGATAACACGCTAACGCCAAAAGAAGCCATTCGATTATGTGCTTTGGGAACGCTTGCCCAGGCGGCTAAGCCCATGCGTTATGCCCAGTTGGCCGCCGAAATCCGTCATTTTACCAGCCGCATCACGGGACCTTCGATCGACATCATGGGCACATCCATCGAGCTTTTGAAATACGAAGGCTTGGTTGATCCCATTGAAGGTGTTGGCATGGAAGACGATGCGCTGTTGGCGCTCACGGAAAAGGGTCGCACGGCCTTCACCACCCTTATGACGTCCCGTATTCGCGCCCAAGGCAGCGAGGTCAACAAGCTCATCACCACCCTTAAGCTACGCTTTTTGCACATGTTGAACCAAGACGACAAATGCCACCAAATCGACCTTTTGATCGAAAGCGTTGAAATCGAACTCAACCGCTTGGACGATCTTCACCGGTCCCATGAAAATGACGAAGGCTATCTCACCGACTGGCTCAGCCACGACATCCAACAACTGGAAAACCACCTGGACTGGTTAGAAGGGATGAAAGAACGGGTGGCTCGTGGTTAAAGGGATCGCACACGGTCTTTCGGGAACGTGACGGTAACTTGAGTTCCTTCGCCCTCTTTGCTTTGAATGTCCAAACCTCCACCGTGTTGTTGCATCAAGCCAACGGCTAAGGGCAAACCTAAACCTGAGCCTTCGTATTTGCGGTTAAGACCTGAATCCACTTGTCCAAATTTACTCAACGACACTTTAACGTCCTCATTGTTCATGCCAATTCCGGTATCGGTGACACATATCTTCAGGGCTCCATCCCCATTGAGCTGCGCAGAAATTTTGACTTCACCGTGTTCCGGGGTAAATTTTACGGCATTGCTGAGCAGGTTTAAAAGGACCTGTTTTATCCGCCGTTCATCCACAAAAACGTTCGGACAATCGGAATTTATTAAAGATTCGACCGTCACCTTGGCATCGTCCGCACGGGCCTTAATCATGCGGATTGAAGCCGCGGTGACCTTTTTTATTTTGACCTCTTCTTCGTGCAAAACCAAGGCGTTCGCCTCAATCGCAGAAACGTCGAGAATATCATTAATCAGGTCCAAGAGGTGCTGGCCAGAAAAATTGATATCGTCCATATATTCCACGTACTTTTTATTGCCGACGGGGCCAAATATTTCCGCTTGAATGGAACTGGAAAAGCCAATGATGGCGTTTAAAGGCGTGCGCAATTCATGGCTCATATTGGCGATTAAGTCCGTTTTCGCCCGATTGGCAACCATCGCTTGGTTTGTGGCCACGCGCATTTTGTTTTCGGCTTCCTTGCGCGACGTAATGTCTTCATGCGAGGCGGCGAAGTTTATGACAACCCCATCCGCAGACCGAATGGGGGCTATGGTTACATTCGCCCAAAACGCCTCACCATTTTTGGTTCGATCTTCAAGTTCGTGTTGCCATACGTCGCCACGCTGAATGGTTTTCCACAAATCTTTGTAAACAGCTTCAGGCGTTTTTCCGGATTTAAGAATCCGAGGCGTTTTGCCGATCACTTCATCGGGCGCATATCCGGTGATTTCATAGAACCGTTCATTGACATATTCGATGGTTCCTTTGAGATCGGTAATCATCATCATGGTTGGACTTTGTTCTATGGTTTGGGCAAGTTTTTGCTGGGCTGTCATGGTCACGCGCAGCTTTTCTGTCATGCTCATAAAAGACCGCGCCAACCCGCCAATTTCATCTTTTCGCTCAACCGGAACCGAATGATCAAAATTTCCTGCGGCAATGGCGCGGGTTGCGTCGTGAAGCTCTTGAATAGGACGACTGATGTTGGTGGCTAAGCCTGCTGCGACGACAAGAACAACCAAAAAACCCCCAAGGCCAACACCCCAAAATGTATTTGAAATTTTTTGCATACTCGCAAATGCGATGTCATGATCTAAGTCCAAAAAAACAAACCAGGTGGTCTTATGCCAGGCTTCCCCCATCACACCCGGTTTTGCGCCAGAGGGCAGAATACGAGAATAAATCGGCACCGAAATCGGAGCATAGCCCATGATGGTTTTCACCCCATCATGGTTGTCCATAGCCCAGCCGCCCTTTTTTTCCATTAATATTCCGTTCTCAATCGGCGTCACTTCATTCGGTCTTCTGTCCTTGAAAACGATGACAAAGGAACCTGAGTTGCGGGCAATTGAAGATATTATATTTTTATCGCTATCGACGTTGATGACGCTCAAAAGACCCTTAAATTTGAAATTTATTTTAAGGATGCCAATAATCTTTCCCGCATCTCTGACCGGCACCACGGCCCCAATGACAAACGCGCCGACACTGGTATCATATCCGCGATCATCAAAAAGCACCGCCCCCTTGCCCCCTGCATAACTTTCTTTCCACCACGATTCATCCCCCTGATAGTAATCAGACAGCGTTTTTGTCATGGCAACGTTTGCCCCACGTTGATCCGTGACAAAAAGCTCCCCGTATTTGGTGGGGTCACGATCGTGGTACTGTTTAAAGAGACCAGACAAGGCATTTTGAGAAATAGCCGAAGCCGTTTTGGTTTGACCTTTTTGGGCAATCCATTTTTTATCCTTCATCAGGATATTGTCCATGGCCTCGGCATCAGAAAGGGTTTCATAGCGTTTGTTGGCCTTTCTAAGGGCCTCTAGAATCAAGGGGTGAGTCGACAAAATAACCGATTCTTCGATTTTATCGTTGAGGATCACCTCAATCGCCCGGGATTTTTCAATCGCCATATTCGCAAATTTTGAGCTGATTTCATCTCTGAGCGATTGCGAAGCGATTTGCACACCTGAAATCGATAAAAAGACGATCGGCACAAACGAAATAAAAAGAAGCACCAAAACCAACTTCAAACGAATGCCCATCGTGCCATCCCTTCAGTTTAACTGCAGCTCTTGTTATCCCTCTTTGGTATAATTCTATTGTATTAGAAATGGCATTGCAATGCATTCAAGAAGGCGGGCCTGCTTGAATACATTGCGCTGAGCCTGATGTTTCGACGGCGGTTGATCCCCTCAAGAGGGTGTAATACAAAACGCATTCAATTTATTGCCGTCTAAATCACGAAAATATCCACTATAAAAAGAACCCTCCCCGCGTGGCCCTGGCAAGCCTTCGTCCGTTGCCCCAAGGTCTATGGCTTTTTGGTAAAAAGCATCAACTTGATCGGTATTTTCCATCACAAGTGCAACCATAACGCCATTGCCAACGGTGGCACGTTTTTCATCGCAAGGACGGGTGACGGTCAAGCAGGGCTTTGATAAATCCACACCCCATGCAACAAAATGGTTAACCTCGTCCATAACCCGCGAGGCCCCAATTTCAGCGAGAAGAGCATCGTAAAAGGCTGTTGATTTTTCTAAGTCATTCGTTCCCAGTGTCACATATCCAATCATGTTCTTGTCTCTCTTTTCATCAAAATGTTTCAATCGTGATCAAATATACTCGACACACCCTGACAGTTCATGTCAGGGTTAGATATGCGCGTTTTACGATTGTTTTCGATCTTGGATCGTTTAAGGGTGAACCAGCACCCCGTATCAGCAGAGACATTGGCATCAATGCTGGACGTTTCCGTGCGCACCATTTACCGAGATATGGCAGCGCTTCAATCCATGGGAGCCCCCATTCGTGGCGAATCGGGGGTCGGTTATCAAATGGAAAAAGGGTACTTCCTGCCACCGCTTCATTTTGACCCCGACGAATTAGATGCCCTGACCCTGGGTCTTCAGTTGGTCGCAATCCGAGGCGATAAAGGATTGGAAAAGGCGGCGGCACGCGCGTCCGCAAAAATCACGTCAGCCCTTCAAGACGGCCAACAGAACGCCTTCCAAACGTCCCCCTTGCATGCTTATCATGACCCCACCGGCACACAAGCTTGCATGCCTCTGTTGGGCCCCGTGCGGGTGGCTTTGCGAAAGCGCAACAAGCTTTTCATTGCGTACAAGGACTTAAAGGACCACCACAGCACGCGCACCATTCGTCCACTTGGGCTTACCGTGTTTGAAAAAGCGTGGTTGCTAACAGCCTGGTGCGAAAAGCGATCTGACTTTCGAAATTTTCGGGTTGATCGCATCAAAACTATGGATAAATTGCCGGAAACCTTCCCCCGTGAGGCGGGCAAGGAATTCTCGGACTTTTTAAAAACGCTACCGAACAAATCGTAAGGCTTCCGCCAAGGTCAGCCCTTATCACGCATCAACGTAAGCCCCATCAGCAACTGCTTGCCTTCGGCTCCGCCATCGTCTTTGAGCTTATGAGAAATCACCACGCGCATGGCATCGATGTAAACGCGCATGGATTTATGTTCCCGGGACCCAAAGGTTTCTGAATTTTCCAAGATTCCCGCCAACAAATCGCTGATTTGGGTCATCAGCGGATAACCAAAGCTGCCGCCTTGTCCCTTCATGTCATGGACAATGCTAAACATGGCATCAATGTTGGCTTTATCGTCAGGCGCACCCTTTTTCAACGTGTTAAATGCAGCTTCCAGACGCACAAAATCTTCACTGACCCAATTCAAATAATCATCGGATAAGTTCTCGATAACGGCTTCAGCCTTAGCCAAGGCCGCCAAATTCACGGCGCCTGGCCCACCCTTTGTGATCTTGTTTTGCAAGGTTTGCGGGGGCTTCACAAATTGTGGAGCCGCATCGGGTTTATTTTCGTCAGCCATCAAGCTTTCCTGTCTGTAAGTTCCCCACATCGAGAAACCTTTTTTGAATTATCATCAAAATATTGCAATCTTTAAAATACTCTATTTCTCAAGTTATATCTACATATCCAACAATGCGTTGATATCATCTTGAGACATGCCACCTTCTTCTTCACCATCCCCACCACCGCCGCTATCCGCAGCCGGCTTCTCTGCGGCCGCCTCCGGTACGGCAACTTCGCTCACCACACCCGGCGTCGTAACACTTTGATCAGATCCGACTTTGCGGCGTTCAGATCCATTGTAATTCGTGTTCGTTTTCCGGCGACGATCGGGGCCAAAATAAAGCCCCGCGCGCACGAAAGATCTGGGATGTTCAATAATTGAGCGAATCCGAGAATACAGTTTTTTTGCCGACACGGGCTTGGCCAAGAATTCATGAACGCCACTGTCGCGGGCTTCCATAACCCGGTTCATTTCCGTATAGCCGGTTAACATAATAATGGGCACAAAAGGATTGGGGCTATCTGACCCGGTGCGCACCATGCGCACGAAATCCATACCGTCTAAGGGGGACATATTCCAATCGGAAATAATCACGTCGGCTGGGAAGTGGCGCAATTCTTTAAACGCATCCGCACCGTCTCCGGCTTCCAATACGTTTTTAACGCCCAAGGCGTGTAAAATACTTTTCACCAAGGCCCGCATATGTTTATTGTCATCAACAATCAAAAAATTGAGCCGCGCCAGATTATAATCAGACATTCCGTTATTCGTCCCCAAAAGTCAGGGCCTCGAAGACCCTGTGCCACATTCTCACCATTTCAAGCTGTTAAATCTAGTTTTAAATACAACATTTTTAGCTTTTAGCCCCTTTTCTGGGCTTTCTGCCCCTTTACGCGGGCCCAACTTAGGGCTACATCTGAGAATTCGCTAGACTTGAAAGACCTTTGAAAGAATCCCTCTTTATGACTTCCTCTCCGAAAAACGTAATTCGTGTCAGCGGCGCCCGTGAACACAACCTTAAAAACATCAGCGTCGACATCCCCAGAGACAAGCTGGTTGTGATCACCGGATTGTCGGGATCAGGGAAATCATCTTTGGCTTTTGACACCATTTATGCCGAAGGCCAACGCCGATATGTGGAAAGCTTATCGGCTTATGCCCGCCAGTTTTTGGAACTCATGAGCAAACCCGATGTGGATTCCATCGAAGGTTTAAGCCCCGCCATTTCCATTGAACAAAAAACAACGTCCAAGAATCCTCGATCCACAGTCGGAACGGTCACAGAAATCTATGACTATCTTCGTCTCCTTTTCGCCCGGATTGGTGTTCCCTACTCTCCAGCAACCGGCCTTCCTATCTCTAGCCAGACGGTTAGTCAGATGGTGGATCAGGTTTTAGCCTTAGGGGACGGCACACGCCTCTACCTCATGGCGCCAATCGTTCGGGGTCGCAAAGGCGAATACCGAAAAGAGTTTGCGGAACTTCGTAAGAAGGGTTTCCAGCGGGTAAAAGTCGATGGCGAGATATACGAGATTGAGGATACTCCAGAACTCGACAAGAAAATAAAGCACCATATCGACGTGGTTGTTGATCGTATAGTTATTAACAATGACATTAAAACACGCCTAGCTGACTCCATTGAAACGGCGCTGGAGCTGGCTGACGGCCTGTTTGTTGTAGAAAATGCCGATACAGCTGAGCGCAAAATTTTCTCTGCAAAATTTGCTTGCCCTGAATCAGGCTTTACCATTGAGGAAATTGAGCCACGTATCTTCTCCTTTAACAATCCATACGGTGCGTGCCCTGCTTGCGGCGGCCTTGGGACGGAAATGTATTTCGACCCTGATCTCGTAGTGCCCGATATCTCCCAATCCATTCGCGGCGGCGCAATTGCCCCTTGGTCCAGATCAGCAACACCAGCCCCTTATTATATGCAAACGTTGGAAGCCCTTGGTCGTCACTATGGTTTCACAACGACCATCCCATGGGAGACCATTGACGAAAAAGCCCGCAAGAAAATTCTATATGGTACTGGGGATGAAAAGATCCAGATCACGTTTGATGATGGCATGCGTACGTACAAAACGAATAAGCCATTTGAAGGGGTGATCCCAAACCTTGAAAGACGCTGGCGCGAATCTGACAGCAGTTGGGTCCGTGAAGATATGGAGAAATATCAGGATAAAACGGCCTGCACTCCTTGCGGTGGCCATCGCTTGAAACCAGAGGCCCTTGCGATCAAAATTGATGGGCATCAAATTGGACAGGTTTCAGAGAAATCCATCGTGGCTGCACGGGATTGGTTCCTAGGCCTTGAAAATGTGCTGACAGGTAAAGAGAAAACCATTGCCGAGCGGGTCTTGAAAGAAATTAA
>JAESSV010000202.1 GCA_016763895.1 Magnetovibrio sp.
ATTGAATTTGCAACTTGCGCCCCTGAAACGCCCCCAAAGTTAGCAACTGCAAGATAGGTTTCTCCCGCAATTTGGAAGCTTTCCCAGTCTTGGGCTGCTTTAGTTGCAATCGTTTGAAGTTGGTCAAATTGACCCGTTCCAGCATTCCATTTATAAATAAATGAATTCGTATTATAGGATGTACCAGAATAATTATTCGCCGCCGCTAAATACGTTTCACCGTTCGCTTTAAAACTATGCCAATCTCGTATACCCGATGTTGGAATGGCTTGTGTTTGTATAAACTGGCTCCCATCCCATTTATAGATGACGGAATTTTGATTATAAGACGCAGCGTTATTGATTTCATTTGCAACGGCAAGATACTGTTCGCCATTAATTTCAAAACTTTCCCATTCAGTCGCACCTGTTGTCGCTTTCCCCAGCGGCGTCGAGCCATGGGTAATCCCGTCCATATTCGCAATCGGCGCATCATTAATCGGCGCCGCGCCGACGATGGCTGTTGCTGGCGGTGGGTTGTGATGCCGCCCAGTTTAATCAGGGAGGTGTCGAAACTTTTCACACCCGTTCCGGCGCCGTTGGTGTAATAGTATCCGTTGGTGCCGTCGGTGAAGTAGGTCACGCTGTTGGCTTTGAAGGTATCGGCTTTGATGTCGGTGATGGTTTGGGCGACAGAGGTGTTAAAGGCAAAGGCCACCGGATCGTAATCCATGCCCGCCATGCCTTCGAACACCACTTGGTCGCCGTCGGCTGGCGTGTAATCCGTGATGACATCTGTATTCGTCGCGTTAGACTCTGAGGCAGATGTATAGATGAATTGGTCGGCTCCAGATCCACCTGTCAGGGCGTCCGCACCGGCTCCACCTTTTAAAGTGTCCGCACCCGCGCCGCCCGTGATCGTGTCCGCACCAGTACCGCCATCCACATGAGCCGCCGCACCCGAAACCGTAATGGCATCGGCCCCTATTCCCCCCATGACGGTTTCAACATCTGTTGCCGTAAGGGTATTGCCCGTGTTATTTAACACGACCGTATCAAGGCCCGTGCCACCGTTGACGATTTCAACGTTGGTAAGAAGCGTGGTTAGACCATCGTCACTTAGATTGACAGTATCCGTCCCCACGCCACCATTCACACCATTAATGCCAGCGCCAATGTTGAAGGTGTCAGACCCGGTTGTGCCCGTTAAATGTACTTGCCCCGCCGAGGACGTCATGCCAACAGTCGCATCCGCAAACTGAAGGTTTTCCATGTTGGTTAGGGTATCAGTGCCATCGTTGCCATCCGTAAGATTTGTGTCCGTAACCGTCAGAGCGCCCGCAAGGTTGGTGGCAAAGCTGTAATCGGCAAGATTTCCAGAGAACTGCGCCTTGTCGGTGCCTGTGCCGCCATCAAGGGTATCATTACCCGCGCCGCCGACGAGGCGGTCATTGCCACCACCACCATTAAGGATATCGTCGCCGTCATTGCCTCTTAAACCATTGCCCGTATCGCCACCTGTCAGGGTATCGTTAAAGCTTGATCCCCAGATATTTTCGATATTCGCTAGGGTTTCTGCGTTGCCAAATCCATCGTTGGTGACAACGCCTGTTTTTAGGTTTGCCACCACGCCTTGAGTTTCAGAACCTGTGTCAAAGCCCACAATGTCATTGGCCAAACCGCCATCAATGATGTCAACTCCATCTCCGCCACGAAAGACCTCGGCATGGGTATTGCCGTTGTTGGTGCCCGTCAGCGTGTCGTCAAATTTAGACCCCGTAACTTGTTCAAAATTCGAGATCGTTTCTGAATGACCCCAGCCGTCAACCGCCGTGCCCGCAAGATCAACCGTGACACCCGCAATATCATTTGTGTAATCCACAACGTCATGAATGCCCGCCCCACCGTCAAGCGTATCCGCGCCCGCACCGCCCGCGATTACGTTATCGCCCGCATCACCCGTCAGCGTGTCTGCAAAACCGGACCCAATAATATTTTCAAAATTGATCAGCGTATCGGTTGAGCCAGCCCCATCGGTCGCAGAGCCCGCCAAAAGACTGGCGGTAACACCCGCCGTGTCATCTGAATAATCAACCGTGTCTGTGCCTGCCGCACCATCAAGCGTATCGGCCCCGGCCCCGCCGCCAATAACATCATTGCCAAGGCCGCCATTGATGTTTACGGCTGTTGAACCCAAAGCGTTAAGCGTGTCGTTTCCTGTCCCGCCGACAAGGGTTTCAACGGCGGTGGTGGTGACCGTTTCGCCGTCATCGGAAACGTTAACCGTATCCGCACCCGCACTGCCCGTGACGGTTTCCGTATTGCGAACATCCACAACATTCCCAGAAATTCCCGACGTCACCGTGGCTGTATTGTTGCCTGTGGCCCCGCCTGTGGTCGTGAACGTTGTGCCCGCGACAACAGATTCAAGAACCAGCCCGCCTGTCGTCAAAGACGGCGAAGCAACAACAACAGATTTCAAAGTCGCGTTAAAGTTAATGGCGTTGATCAGTTTAGCGCTTATCGTTGCCAGTGTATCGCCCGCCACCGGCGTAATACTGATGGCGGTGGTGTTCACCGTGACCGTATAGACATCTCTGGTTGCCGTCGTTCCAGAAAGAACCACCTGATCAATTTGTGCGCCACCATCCAAGATGAGCGTATCATTGCCCGCTTTGCCATCAAATCGATCACCCGCTTCGGCTGAACCCTTGAAGGTAATGGTGTCATCCGCCGCCCCACCGATAATAATATCATCCGAAGCCGCAACCAGATAAACCGTTTGTGTGCCACTGACGATGATGGTGCTGCCGGTCACCGTTAAGGTCACAGTCGCGGAACCCGTTGTCGTGCCGTCCGACACCGTATAGGTAAACGTATCGGTCACCGCAGCGCCACTGATCAAATTGTTCAGCGTTGATACATTCGTCGCGTCATAGGAATAGCTGCCATCTGTGTTGATGGTGACGGACGCACCCTTGGCGCTTAAGCCTGTAAAGGCCGTGACGGTGAGGGTGTCGCCAATGTCTACATCACTGTCGTTTTTCAACAAACCATCCGCCGCAGAGACCGACAGGACTTTCGTGCCCCGCGTCACGCCACTGTCCGCAACCACGCTCGGAGCATCATTGACACCCGTAATGGTCACCGCAACCGTTTGCGTGACCTGACCACCCTGACCATCTGAGACGGTATAGGTAAAGCTATCGCTTGCCGTGACATCCTGGCTCAAAGAGTTCACTGCCGTAGCAAGCGGTTTATATATCAACGTTCCGTCCGCTTGTTTGGTGACCGTGCCTTTGCTGCCTTGGGAGAACGTCACATACGACAACGCATCGCCATCAAGGTCGGTTGCCCCTGCCAAGGCGCTGACCACCACTTGACCGTCTTCAACCACACTCGCCGTGCTGACCGTTGCCGTGGGGGCATTGTTAATGCCTGTAACCGTGACCGTCACGGTCCCCGTCGAGGTTGCCCCGGTGGCGTCTTGAACCCCATACGTGATGGTGTCTGTCTTTATCGCATCTCTGGCCAAGCCCGTTAAAAAGCTTGAACTCGGTGTATACACCAAGGCTCCGTTGACAATGCTGACCGTGCCGTTTGGTGCCGTTGGCGTGCCGGAAAAACTTAACGCTTCGCCTTCCACATCCGTGTCATTGGTCAGCGCATAAACTGTGGCGCTTTCGCCCGCCAGAATCGATACCGTATCCGCCTTGGTGATCGGCGCATCGTTGACCGAATTAATTGTTAAGTTAACAACTTTTATATCCGAAACACCCGAACTGTCCGTCACCCTGAAGATAAAGGAATCCGTGCCAAAATAGTTGGCCGCCGGGGTATAGCCATAAGTACCATTGGCATTGATCACAACGGTGCCCGATGCCGCCTGTCCACCCGCTGCGACAGAGTATGTCAGCGTATCTCCCGTATCCGCATCGGTTGCGGATAGTTGCCCCGTAATCGCCGTGTCTTCGTTGCCCGCAACAACCGAAGCCGTGCCCGCAATCGGATCATCATTGGTGCCCGTGATGGTGACCTTGACCGTGGCTTGATTGGACGTGGCATTGACCGACTGACCGTCCGTGACGGTATAGGTAAACGTCTCATTCGCCGTTTCGCCCGCTTTTAAGTGTTTATACTGAC
>JAESSV010000203.1 GCA_016763895.1 Magnetovibrio sp.
CAATGCGGGCGAACAATGTGGGCAACCCGCACATAACTCCGGCCCCTTATTTGCTTGCTCTTAAACCGCCTGTTTTTTTGATGAAATCAACAACAACTTGAACCCCAAAATTTTCTTTAACATTGGTAAAGGCAAAAGGGCGTTGGTCGCGCATTTTTTTTGCGTCTCTGTCCATGACATCCAAGTCGGCTCCGACCAGAGGGGCCAGGTCAATTTTATTGATCACCAACAGGTCAGACTTCGTGATGCCCGGACCACCCTTGCGGGGGATTTTGTCCCCGGCGGAAACATCAATGACGTACAGGGCAATGTCGGCAAGTTCGGGCGAAAATGTTGCGGAAAGATTATCTCCGCCACTTTCGATAAAGACAATATCCAGATCAGGAAATTTAGCCGTCATATCCGCAACAGCCGCAAGGTTCATCGACGCATCTTCGCGGATTGCGGTGTGGGGACAGCCGCCCGTTTCAACCCCGACAATGCGGTCGGGGTCCAAGGCTCCGGACCGGGTTAAAAATTCGGCGTCTTCCCGGGTATAAATATCGTTGGTAATTGCGGCAATGTCATAGGTGTCGCGCATGGCTTTGCACAAACGGTCTAACAAAGCCGTTTTTCCCGAACCAACAGGTCCGCCAATGCCAACTCTTAAAGGATTGCTCATGATCTAAATAACCTTGTGTATTGGGTTTCATGTTGTATGGAATGCCAGTCGATCATGACAGAAGCACTACCAAAATTATCCGGGTCACGTTTTAAGGCCGCCGCGCCAGCCTCGACAATGCGGGGTTCCAGCGCAGCCAGAACCTTTTGCCCATCCGTTTGGCCCAACGGAACCAAGCGCACCACGGCAGACACCAAATTGGCGCAAAATGCATGTAAATAGGCCATCAGCGCGAACCGCAAAGGGATATCCGCAAGGGCACACGCAACACCAAGCGCAACGGGATAGGCGGGGGTGTAACCATTCTTTTTCAGGCTCGCGTGCCAAGTCGTTAAGCGTTCTTGGGGCCAGACTTTTAAGATTGTTTCCAAAAAAGCCCGACCTTGAGCCACGCTTTCCAGAGCCAGTTCCGACGTGCCCCGTTGAGCTTCACCCCGTTCGACAACCCATTGCAGGCGCTCTTCATCACAATTTTGCATGGCTTCATAAGCGGCCCGAAACAAGGCCGCGTCAACGCGTCCAGAGCCAAATGCCAAGAGCCCTTGGACCCAATATGTCAAGGCCGTTGCATCGTGGACTTCACCCGTTTCCACCGCGTGTTCAAGCCCGTGTGAATAGGCAAAAGCCCCCACCGGAAAGCTGGGCGACAACCATGTCATCAGGCGGATCAGGCTGGCATCAGTGGTCATGGTATCATCAGTGGTCATGGGGACATCAGTGGTCATGGTATCATCAGTGGTCATGGTATCATCAGTGGTCATGGGGTGTGTGTTCTTTGCGATCGTAAGCGCCACTTTCGGGTTGGAACGGGGCTTGCTTTAACACCACCTTGGCGCCGTTGCCTTTGGCCATGCGAACCAAAACATGATCATGGGCAATGCGCAAAGCTCCCTCGGGTAAAACCTGAATCGGGGTATGGCGATTGCCGATGTGCCACGCCAAACGCACCCTATCAAGGGGATCGTCACAGCTTAAATCCGCGACCTGTTCTTGTGCGGCCAAGACTTGAATAATAGCGCCGTCTTCTAAAACCAGGCCGTCTCCATCCGCCATTTGAGCGGCCTCTGACAGGTCTAATAAAAACGCTTCTCCCGCATCATCCATAAGGCGAATGCGCCGGCGATGACGATCCGCAAAGGACAATGTGACCGTACAGATGGGCTTGTTTGACCATGTGCCCGCACATTTTATATGTGTTGCTCTGCGCATCAGAATAAAAAGTAACGCTGGGCAAGGGCCAGCTCGGTTGCGGGTTCACAGGTCAAGAGGCGACCATCGGCGCGGACCTCATAGGTTTCGGAATCAACCTCAATCGTGGGCGTATAATTGTTCAAAATCATATCGGCCTTTTTCACAACCCGACATCCCGAGACCGGCAAAAGTGTGCGGTCAAGACCATACTTTTCGCCAATATTTGCGGCGATCGCAGCCTTGGACACAAACGTCACGGAACTGGCGGTGAGCGATTTTCCAAAAGCGCCGAACATGGGTCGGTAATGCACCGGTTGCGGGGTCGGAATGGACGCATTGGGGTCGCCCATGGCCGCCGCAGCGATGGTGCCGCACTTCAACACAAGGTCGGGTTTGACGCCAAAAAACATCGGTTTCCACAGAACTAAATCAGCCAGCTTGCCAACTTCCACTGAACCAACATGATCGGCGATGCCATGGGCAAGGGCCGGGTTGATGGTGTATTTGGCAATGTAGCGTCGCACCCGTAAATTATCGTTCTGGCCCGTTTCACCGTCCAAAGCGCCAAATTGTTTTTTCATTTTGTCGGCGGTTTGCCACGTGCGGATGATCACTTCACCCACCCGGCCCATGGCTTGACTGTCCGAGGCAATGATGGAAAAAGCGCCCAGATCATGCAGCAAGTCTTCGGCGGCAATGGTTTCCCTGCGGATACGGCTTTCGGCAAAGGCGACGTCTTCGGGGATTTTTGAATCCAGATGATGACACACCATCAACATATCCAAATGTTCATCGACCGTATTGACGGTAAACGGACGGGTTGGGTTGGTTGAAGACGGCAACACATTTTGTTCGCCACAAACCTTGATAATATCCGGCGCATGACCGCCACCCGCCCCTTCGGTGTGAAAGGCATGGATGGTGCGACCTTTAAAAGCCGCAATGGTGTTTTCCACAAATCCAGACTCGTTTAAGGTATCGGAATGAATGGCAACCTGAATATCCATGTCTTCGGCGACCGAAAGACAGGTGTCGATGGCGCTGGGGGTGGTGCCCCAGTCTTCGTGCAGTTTTAAACCACAGGCCCCGGCTTCGACTTGCTCAATCAAAGCGGCTGGATCTGATGCATTGCCCTTGCCAAAGAAGGCCAAGTTCATGGGGAACCCTTCGGCGGCTTGCAGCATGCGTTCCATGTGCCAAGCCCCCGGCGTACAGGTTGTGGCATTGGTGCCATCGGCTGGCCCCGTGCCGCCGCCCAACATGGTGGTCATTCCTGAATACAAAGCATCGTCCATTTGTTGCGGGCAAATCCAGTGGATGTGGGAATCGATGCCACCCGCCGTGACAATGCGTCCTTCGCCCGCAATGATTTCGGTGCCGGGGCCGATGATGATGTCCACGCCCGGCTGAACATCTGGATTTCCGGCTTTGCCAATGGCGGAAATTTTACCATCTTTAAGGCCGATATCAGCCTTTATGATGCCCGAGTGATCGACAATCAAAGCATTGGTGATGACCGTGTCCATGGCCCCGCCCGCGCGACTGGTTTGAGCTTGGCCCATGCCATCGCGAATAACCTTGCCGCCGCCAAATTTAACTTCTTCACCGTAAATGGTTTTGTCGTCTTCGACTTCGATAATAAGGTCGGTGTCCGCCAGTCGGACCTTGTCCCCGGTTGTGGGGCCAAACATGTTTGCATACGCGGCGCGATCTATGGAATAGGCCATGGCTAATCCTCTAACTTTCCGTGAATTTGGGCATTAAAACCCTTGACGATGCGATGCCCAAGATAAGGAACCAATTGCACGTCCCGGCTTTGCCCCGGCTCGAACCTAACGGCGGTGCCAGCCGGAATATCCAAACGAAATCCCAAGGCTTTTTTGCGATCAAAATGCAAAGCCGCGTTGGTTTCTGCAAAGTGATAATGCGAGCCCACTTGGATGGGGCGGTCGCCCGTGTTCGCAATGGTTAAAGACAGTGTTTCACAATCTGCATTCAAAATAATGTCACCATCGGCTGGAAATATTTGTCCGGGAATCATGTGTTGGTCCTTGCGCGAATGGGTTCATGAACGGTCACCAGTTTGGTTCCATCGGGGAAGGTGGCTTCGACTTGAATGTCGTGGATCATTTCTGCAATGCCATCCATGACTTGATCGCGGTTGAGAACCTTGGCCCCGGCACTCATCAAATCGGCAACGGAGCGGCCATCGCGGGCCCCCTCGACAACAAAATCAGAAATGATCGCAATGGATTCAGGGTGATTAAGTTTGACCCCGCGCGCCAAACGTTTGCGCGCCACCTCGGCGGCCATAGCCACCAACAGTTTGTCTTTTTCTCTGGGCGATAAGTGCATAACTCTAGGTCTCTCCTATATGTGCCACAAGCGCGGCAGAGCGGCTGGCAGTTGTGCGCTCAGGTGACGAAATTCTGCCCAATAATTTCCAAATGCCTTGCGCAGGGTTAAGGCATCTTTCGCCAAAAAACGGGTGATGAGGACGCCGCCAACCAAAGTGATGCCAACCCGCACATCTGTTGGAATAGAGTTTAAAAGTTCACGCGCGGCGGTCAAGAATTGTTCGGCATCGTCGGCCACATAAATAACGGTTGCCAAGGCCGTTGATCCATTGAGCCCCGCCGGGTGATGTATGGTTTGAGCAAAGTCTTCATCCAAACAAAAAGAATCGGCCCACACCAACCGACCGTCGGCATGCACGTTCCATTCATCTTGTAACAAACCACTTTGCACGGTTTCGCCCATGGACGTGCGGCCCAAAACAAGCATTTCCCCGGCAAGCAACCGTCCGCCGGGGGCGATATTCGCCTGTGTTTGACGATGCAGCTTGGCCCCGTCAAACAGGATCGTTTCTTGGGGCAACCATTCCATCCAGGCGCCTTCTTCGACGGTCAGGGAAACCTGTATTTGGCTTTTGGGCCCATTTGAACGATAGACTTTTTCGGCGGCTTGCGGATAATAGCGGACGGCGACATCTTTTGCAGCTTGGGCAGTAAGCTCTAAAATATCGCCGCCCACCAGTCCGCCGGACGTATTCACAAATACGGCGGACTGGATTTCGTTTCTGGGCGGAACCGGGAACATTATGCGGACGGGATCGCGTTGATAAAGATCGTGTAAGCGCGTCACACCATCGGAGTCGACGCCGTATGCCACCCGCCCTATACCATGAACGGTCAATGACGGCTGGTGCGGGGCGTGTTCAGACTGTGAGATAACGACGGACATCTTCTTCGACCAGTTCCTTGCGGGTTCCACTCATGACCACTTCGCCCCGGTCCATGACCAAAAAGCTATCGGCCAGATCACGGGCAAATTCAAAATATTGTTCCACCAAAACAATTGCCATATCCCCCCGTTGACCCAAATGACGGATAATTTTTTCGATATCTTTGATGATGCTGGGTTGAATGCCTTCGGTGGGCTCATCCAAAACCAGCAAGCGGGGTCGGGTCACCAAGGCGCGCGCAATTGCCAATTGTTGTTGCTGTCCCCCCGACAAATCACCGCCCCGGCGTCCCAGCATATCTTTCAGCACCGGAAACAGATCGAAAATATCATCCGGAATATGACGCAAAGCCCGGGGCAGGGGCGCGTACCCCGTTTGCAGGTTTTCTTCCACCGTCAACAAGGGAAAAATCTCACGCCCCTGAGGCACAAAAGCGATGCCTTTTGAAGCCCGTTCATAAGGGGCTGCTGTGGTA
>JAESSV010000204.1 GCA_016763895.1 Magnetovibrio sp.
CCCGGACAAGCCACTTCAATATCGAACACCAATGATGAAGCGCCCACCGCTTGAGCCGCAAAAACATTGTCTTCGCCACTCAAATTGTTGTCCGCATACAGCGCCATAGGCGTTACGGGTGAAGCCTCGTGAACCAACTGGCACGTCTGTGTTGAACCGGCCACAACAACGCGGTTTTGCACCCCCATGCTGACAAGGTCGGCAAGGATGCTCGTAACGAGCACGTCCAAATTCTCGCCCGTCCAATTTTGCGGACACATAAGCGTTATTTTTGTGCGGCGGGCGAAAAGTCCCAAAACGTCGACCAGTGTCGGATGAACGATCCTTCTTTTTTTGGGCAGATCTCCTTGCCACGGCAAATCCTTACCCCGCTGTCCTGTCGGTTGATTGTCGGCGCCCAAAACCGTTGACCGGAACGTCGCGCCGGCATCCAGTTTGGCGATTTCTTTGGCGGTCTGGGTGATGACATCGAGGTCTTTTCCCGTGGTTGCCAATAATGAATCGTGGCTGATGCAGATGATTTTTCTATCTTTGGAAATCCGCACTCCGATCGCCAAGCCTTCCGCCCCAGCCCCAAGGGCCGCCCAATATGCGGTAACCGTGTCTTCGGGGGCCGCTAAGGATTCTCCACCAAGGGCGTATACGAGCGGACGACTTTTCATAGGCGAGTTTCCTTAAATTAGGGGAGCTGAAGAGTTGGGATTTGGATGCCGTCACAAACCCGGTAAGCGTTGGCAATTAATGTCAGGGATGGATTAGACGCGCCCGATGTCGGCATCCATGCACAATCAAGCACATGCAAACCTTTGACCGTATGCGACTCACATTGTGTATTCAAAACAGATTTTTGTGGATCGGTGCCCAAACGCAAAGTGCCATGGTTGTGACCATATCCAGCATTGTCCACACCTTGGGCTTTCTGTTTTGTGATTTTTGCACCCGCCTTCGTTAACACACCCGCAATTTTATTCAGCGCATATTTGCTCAGCTCGATATCGTAGGCATGGTGCTGATAATAGGTCCGGGCAACAGGTATCCCCCAAGGATCGGTGACGTCTGGGTCGAGTGTGACGCGATTTTCATAGCGCGGCATGGCTTCGCCGGTAAACGAAAAACCCGCGCCGGGTTGATTGCGCAACTCAAGCGTTCGATCAACAAGCGCATCGCCCCACAACCCCGTTCGATCAACCAATGAAATGGGTGTCCCCGTTGTATAAGGATCATAGATCGAAAACTTTCCCCCTTTGCGCAGATCTGATTGCGGGTCATCAATCGTGTAAAGATCGCGCAGCTGTAAACTGCCCAATGTGGGTGGCGATTGATAGGCTATCTTCTGTCCATCCGGGTCCCAAGGCGGCGCATAGTCTTGGTCCGAATTCCAAGGCTCTTGATCCGGAAACAAGACTTCTAAAGCACCCTTGGTATGATACGTGAGGTAATGCCCAATAAGGTTGTGCGGATTGAATGGCTTGCACGGCAACGATCACCAGTGGGGCCGTCATATGGTGTTCTGGGCCATCGGGGTCGGTCTTGTAATATACCCCTTTGACCACACCGTTTTCATGATCCACACGGGTCACACAATGGTTTTCGCGCAATTCACACTTGCCCGTTTCCACAGCCTTATTAAGCACCCGCGAATTGCTGCCGGCCCGGTCGGTGATGGAACAACCGTACCCTTGGCAAAACCCACAAAACATGCATTCCGGACAATCGTCTCGGTCCATAGAATTAATCCCTTTGGGCCCCAAGTACGGCGACATTCCGGCGCGGGCAAAGGTGTCTTGCAGAAATTGTGTCGAAGGATGTGGGGCCAAGGGTGGCGTCGGATATTCATAGCCTGCTCTAAACGGTTCTTGAGAAGACGTCTGACCCGCCTTCCCCGATACCCCCCATTCATCCTCGGCCCGTTCGAAATACGGTTCGAACGTCTCATAGCTCCACGGCCAATCTTGCAAGGATGACCCCGCCGGCGGGGTGTCAAACAAGGAACGCACCTGAAAGTCTTCCTTGGTAAAGCGAATAAGGTTGCTTTCCCAAATCATCGACGCTCCGCCGACCATGTTACCAACCCACCAACGGTTGACCTTTCTGGGTTTTCCGCTGTGGCCAACATAAACATCAGGGTCCGTCACCGGCGAAGGCGTCAACGCCCCAAAGGATGCAAAATGCAGCTCATCAAACGGCGTAAAATCTTCGGCTTGATAGGTTTGGCATTTATCAAGAACAGTGACGGTGAAGCCTCTTTTGGCCAAAGCATATGCCGCCGTGCTGCCTCCGGCTCCTCCACCAACGATGATAACGTCTGGGGCGTCAAAACTCATGAAAAGTCCTCTCGGTCATATTGATAGCCAAGCCACCGCCACATAATGTCATCGGCATTACCACCCCAACGCGAATCAGAAAAACAACCTTGAAGACAATGTTGGCGTAAAGTGGAAAAAAAATGGATTTGCCCAAAGTCGTCTGGCAAACCAGCCAGCGAACCAGAAGAAAGAGCCGTCAAAAAAGCATCAAGCTGATCTGCCGTCAGGTTTTCAATATTGGTGTCATAGTGGTGTAGTGCCGCCTCATTTAAGATCGGCAATGCGTGCCGATACAGCGCCCGCCATTTGGGGATTTCTCTGTAAACCGAAGCCTCAAAAACCAACAGGTGATCTAAGTAGTCAAACGCCCCGGCATCAATGGCCCCGGGGACCCCTTCATTGGCGCGTGCAGGGAATATTCGAGAAAATAAAGCTTTAATTCGAGCTAAGCTTGGGCCATCAAAAAATTGGCCGTCTGGTGTTGGCGGTTCCCATTCCATAGGCGAAGACCCTCCCCGATCTGCACTCTCAGGAATACGACCTTAAAAAGAAAATTACAAATAAATATAATCTAGGCCTGTTTTAATAATACGATTGTATGAGTCAAAATAGCCTAGCCCACGGGAATCCCATTAAGATTATTAAACTTTATAAATACCTTTTAAAATTGTATTCAATATGTATACTTAAGCTCTTATAAAGTGAATAATCGAAGGATATCGAAGCAGATATCTTTGAAAAACTCAATCATCAACATTTCAAAACGACCTAACAACTCTGCGCATACACTCTGCGTCATAACACACTGCGTCATGCACACTGCGTCATGCACTCTGCGTCATACACTCTGCGTCATCGATTGGCGTTATGCAGCTTATAATATTTAGATAGAACCCTGAGCGGCTAGGCCGATCAGGATTAAGGGGGATGGTATCGTGATCAGTCGACTTCTGTTTCAAGTGGTTTTATTTGCAAAACGCAATCTGAACTGGCTGAGGTACGGTGCCCTTGCCCTTTTCATCATCCTCCCGATTCTTGGCCTTATTGGCAGTACAATTTTTAAACAAATTGAATGGCATGAAAGCCGTGGTGCCAAAGCAATTAACTATGAAGCCTCCACCAACACCGCTCTTGCCGAGAGTTTTTCGACCCCTGAATACCTAGACCAGGGCTGGGATAAAAACGACAGTTTATGGTTCTATAACACCACTCAGGGATCGGCCTTTATGCCGTATGATTTCCTTTTGGCGATGGAGCAACCGGGGCTTAATAAAATTCAATGCAAAATCAAGAAAGACGGAGAAACAGCACCATGGTTCCTCTGCGATAAAAATATCGATCGATACCGCTATCTTCCGCAAGACGAATCTATTTTTAATCCTGATGCCTTGCCCGTCGGGTTCACCAAAGAAACCTATCAGGGCAAGGATTATGTGGGTCTGACCTGTGCGGCCTGTCATACGACACAAATCAACTTCAAGAATCCGGGAAAAACCACCGCCAGGGCCATTCGCATTGACGGTGCACCGGCCTACGCCGACATGGTCATGTTTCTCACCGAATTGACCAGAGCCATGAAGTTGACCCGAAATGACGCCACCAGGCTCAAGACCTTCATCGATCGCGTTGTGGCACTTGATAACGATTACAGCGATACTCTAAAGGGAAGAGCGCTGGTTGCGACAGACCTCAAAAAATGGATCAACAGCCGCGACCTCTATAACACCATCAATGAACCCACCTTCACCGTTGCGAACAACAACACCGGCGTAATCGAACACAAAATAATCGATTATGGATACGCCCGTGTCGATGCCTTTGGTCGTATTTTTA
>JAESSV010000205.1 GCA_016763895.1 Magnetovibrio sp.
GGCGTGGGCAACACCACGGCGGTCCCGTTTATGTATCATAAAGATGAGGGGGCCAATGTCTTACATCCTTGAAGCCCTCAAAAAATCAGATGCCGAACGCAAACGGATGGAAAACAAGGCCCCGCAAAATGACGCAAACGTCGGGGAGATCGTTTCCTTACAAACCCAAAAAAAACCGTTGGCAGGCCTCATTGCGGGAACCTTTGCGGGAACCTTTGCGATTGTCGCCATCATGGGCCTTGGCGCGGCTTTTCTCTTTAACAGGGATACCCCGGACACGGTGGTAACCCCCGAAAGCGTACAAAAAATTGCCCCGCCGCCCGTCCTCGAAAAAAAAGCCCCGCCGCCCCCGCACTTAATTAAGCCCAAGGTTAAGCCCAAGGTAAATCCAGGGACAAAACTAGAGACAAAACTGGGGCCAAAATTAAAACCCACGGCGAAGAACAAGCCCGCCGTTTCAACAAGCACTTATGTCGACCGGGCCTGGGGGAATATCGAAAAAGGCCTTTATGCTCGCGCCCTTACCGACTTAGAGCTGGCCCTTACCCAAGAACCTGCTTTTGCGGAAGCTTGGTTTGCCCACGGTTGGGCGAACGAAAAAAATGGCAACACAGCCGCCGCCATCCAAGATTACAGCAAAGCCATCGCCGCAAAGCCCGACCATGCATTTGCCTTGTTCAGCCGGGGGTTTTTGAACCTTTATAATGACAAGCCACAACAAGCCGTGGTCGATTTTGTCCGCACCCGAGGCGTCGCATCGGACCCGACCTTTCGCCTGTACAGCACATTGTGGCTATATTTAAGCCGCGAACGGGCTGGGCAAAATGGTCAGGCACGGCTTAAAGACGATACCAAAAACGAAAACCTCAACACTTGGCCGGGCACACTTGTTAAATACTTCCTCGGCACACTTGATGAAGCCGACGTTGTCAAAACGATTGAAACAAGCTTGGATAAAGTTCGCAAAGAACGCCGCGCCACCGGGTATTTCTTCCTTGGCATTTCCCAACAGTTAACCGGGAATGCCCACAATGCGCGGGCTTATTTTGAAAAAACCCTGGCCACTGGCGCCGTCGAATTCCGTCAATATGATGCGGCGCGGCGTGAACTTGAACACCTTAACCCCTAATACCACCCAATCGAGTAGACCCCCCACCCTCCAAGGGTGTTCCCGTTTGCCTTGGCTCGGGCTAAACAAGCCCCACACCCTACCCCATTGATGGCAAAAGGCGAGGCTCACATGCCCTTAAACCGCAAGACAGTTACCCACTTTTTGATCGAATCCATGCGCGACAAGCAAGGACACGGCAATCTGACACTTCTCCTCAACGATGTCATCACGGCATGCAAGGTGATTTCGGACCAAGTGAACCACGGCGAACTTGTTGGTGCTCTTGGCAGCGCCGGTTCCGAAAACATCCAAGGCGAAACGCAAAAGAAATTGGATGTTTTGTCCAACGACATCTTTTTGCAATTCAACTCATACGGCGGCCATCTGGCTGGCATGGCTTCGGAAGAAATGGATGATCCATTCCCCATTCCCGAAGGCGCGCCGCGCGGAAAATACCTGTTGTTGTTTGATCCGCTTGATGGATCTTCCAACATCGACGTGAACGTTTCCGTTGGTACAATTTTCTCAATCTTGAAATGCCCAGAAGGTGTTGAAGATCCAGAAGTCAAAGACTTCCTGCAACCGGGCACCACCCAAGTTTGTGCCGGTTATGCGTTGTATGGCCCGTCTTCCATGTTGGTTTTAACCACGGGCAACGGCGTGAACGGCTTTACTTTGGACCAAAACATTGGTGAATTCATTCTCACCAACCCAGACATGAAAGTGGTTGAAGACACGCGCGAATTCGCGATCAATGCTTCAAACTCGCGATTCTGGGAAGCCCCTGTAAAACGCTATGTCGACGAATGCTTGGCGGGCGTTGAAGGTCCCCGAGGCGAAAACTTTAACATGCGCTGGATTGCCTCCATGGTTGCTGAAATTCACCGCATTTTAATCCGTGGCGGAATTTTCTTGTACCCCATGGACGAACGTCTGCGCAAACAAGGCGGCAAGCTGCGTTTGATGTATGAAGCCAATCCCATGAGCTTTATCCTTGAACAAGCTGGTGGCGTCTGTTCTACGGGACGGGAACGCATTATGGACATCCAACCCTCAGGTTTGCACCAACGCGTACCTTGCATCATGGGGTCCAAAAACGAAGTTGAACGTTTGATTTCCTATCACGACGAATAACAAACTTCGACCACAATTTAACGAAAAACGCTGCCCTTTTGGGGTGGCGTTTTTTTTGTGCTTTTTGCTTCACATCTCCTCAATTCACATAATATAAATGTAAAAAAGAGTTGACATATTATTAACAGCTAATATATATGTAAATTAGCGATTAAGACCATAATTCACAGGAGCCTCAGGCATGAATATTTCCGTAACAGAACTGTATGAAAAAACGCAACAAGACCCACAATTGGCGTGGATCGATGTTCGAACATATGTTGAATTTAACGACCAACGTCCTGAAAGTTCTTCGGTTAAAAACCTGCCCTTAGATCAGCTTTCCGACATAGAGGCCCCTAAGGATCAGCCCCTTTATATTTCTTGTCTCAGCGGCAAACGCTCGCAAGCCGCACAGCAAATATTGAAGGCGTCAGGATATGCTCACGTTGTTAACGTCATTGGCGGCTTTAACGCCTGGAAAGCAGCTGGTCTGCCTGTCAACAAAACATAAAGGTGCCCTTATGATATTCAGACAACTTTTCGACAGCGCAAGTTGGACATATTCATTTCTTCTTGCCGACGAAGACACCCGCGAAGCTGTGATTATCGATTCCGTCCGGGAACAATCGGATCGTGATTTAACATTGCTCAAGGAACTAGATCTAACGCTTGTTTATGCCATCGACACGCATATCCATGCGGATCATATCACCGCACTTGGGCGTTTGCGCGCGGCAACGGGGTGTCAGACGGGTTATTCAATTCACAGCGAAGTTCCGTGTGTTGATTTAAACCTCAAAGACGGTGATGTCCTCACGTTTGGACGTCATTCGCTCAAGGTTATTGAAACCCCCGGTCACACACCGGGCTGCCTCTCCTTTTTGGTCGACGGCATGCTGTTCAGCGGCGATGCGTTGTTGATCCGGGGCTGTGGCCGCACGGACTTTCCAGGCGGCGATGCGGCTGCGCTCTACCATTCCATTACGAAAAAGCTTCTTAAATTGCCCGACAGCACGCTGGTTTATCCGGGCCATGATTACAATGGCAAGATGGTCACCACCATTGGAGAAGAAAGAGCCCACAATCCCCGCCTTGCCTTGGACGAAGCTGGCTTTGTTGACCTGATGGGCAACTTAAATTTACCTTTTCCAAAACAACTCAACGATGCCCTGCCCGCAAACAAAGCCTGCGGCGGCTCTTAATTCAGCAAACTAAGGACCCAATACCATGTCAGAAAGCGAACATCACAAGGTTCTCA
>JAESSV010000206.1 GCA_016763895.1 Magnetovibrio sp.
GGGACAGTGACCGTTGACAGTTCGGGCCAAGGGATAAAACAACACAACCTTCCTCCGCAGCTCGGCCTGCGCTATTGCATGTCTATTACAGGCCTGTTCCCATCCCGCCCATAACAAAGCCTACACCTGTTGGATTTGACAGAAGTCCTGTCCAGACACACCAAAGCCGCCAGCGCATCGCGTAAGCGGCTTTGGTGGCCAACAAATGGATCTATCCAAAGAGCCAACATATGATGTTTTTGTGCCGGGCTTTGAGCCTTGCCAAATTGCACAAGAACTGGGACGACCAGCATCGACAATCAGAAAACCTGACGGCTTCTGTATGGAAGTCTTAATTCGGAATTTACAGGGCCTATTTGAAGGCGTTTGAGGCTTGATTTGGTGGATTTTTCGTTTTTATGCTTTTGCGATGGCATAGGAAACGACGCCGGCGGTAAGTTGTTTTAATTGATCCACGGTGGTGGGGAAAACGCACTGGCGATCGCCTGCGGAAATATAGATTTTCTCGAACTTTTTAAGGCTTCCGTCAATGGCAACCGGCAGCTTGGCAACCAAACCCAAGGGGCATACGGCGCCGATGGAAAATCCTGTAACGGCCCGCACCAAATCGCCTTCGGGACGCAACACGCTGCCGTCTAAACCAAAGGCCCGCGACAATTGGTCTTCTTGGCATGTATATCCTCCGGCGACGATGACCAAAACGTATCGATTGCCTGCGGAATAAACCATGGTTTTGGCAATGGCACCGGGCTCCACACCCAAAACAGCCGCCGCGGCTTCGGTTTTTCGTGTGGGAACACCCAAATCTTGTATCGTGTCCGGCAATTCCAATTCAACCATAGCTTTGCGCACGCGTTTCACGGTGTTTGAATCCAAGTTGCTCATTTTGGTACGTCCATCCCTCGTTTAATCCCGGTTCTTGAACTTAAAGTATCATACCAACGCTTCACATGGCAAAATTCATTTAAATCAAGCGGATGCCATTCATGACGCGCCACCCATGGATACAAAGCAATATCAGCGATGGAATACGAATTCCCCGCAATATAAGTCGTTTTTGCCAACTTTGCGTCAAGCACCCCATAAAGCCGTGTCATTTCGTCGCCAAAGCGCTGTTTGGCATAGGGAATGTCTTCTTTGGAAAATTTATAAAAGTGGTGGACCTGGCCAAAAATGGGCCCAACCCCGCCCATTTGCAACATCAACCATTGCAAAACGTCATAGCGTTCTGGTCCCGACGTGGGCAACAGGTCGCTTTCGTATTTTTCAGCCAAATAAATCAAAATCGCCCCGGATTCACTGATCGTCAGGCCATTTTCCACATCCACAATGGCGGGGATTTTTGCATTGGGGTTGATGGCGATATAATCGGGCGCGAACTGATCTTCGTCCAAAATATTGATGGGATGGACCGTATAAGCCAGGCCCAATTCTTCTAACATTATGGACACTTTAAAGCCATTGGGCGTTCCCCACGTATACAGATCAATCATGATCAAACCTTTCTTTAAACCGCAGAAGCTATTGAATAATAATCTTTCGGCGGGTCGTTATTGTTTTTTGGGCACGTCTCAGGCTCACCGTCCCTTCATAAATTCCGGGCGTCAAATTTGGGGATTTTATACGCAAACCGCTAAATGCGACGTAATGAGATTTTTTTGATTTTATGGGTAAGGTTTGTTTGTGCAGCGTATGCCCCGTTGGGGTGGTGATTTCAAACGTCAGCTCATCGCCTCCTTCGACCCGAAAGAATTCGGCCCACAACACCAAAACCGGAACCGTTGTCGGAAAAACCTCGGCTTTGTATAAACCTTGGGATATCGCTGTGAAATCAGGCTTTTTATCCACAAATCCAACATTATAAATGGCGGTCGGTTGATAAGGGGCATGCGCAAGGGCATGCGCCGTCCACAATGGGTTTTCGCCCACGCCACAGGCCGTTTTGCGATCAAGTCCGGCGAATGGATCGATGATGGTCTTGTCACCTTTCGCGTTGATTTTGGTGACTTGAAAGTGCAAATGCGGGAATGACGTTAACCCCGAAAGCCCAACCAAGCCCAAACGTTGGCCTTGTTCAACTTGGGCCCCGGACTTGACCGAAATGCTGCCTTTTTTCATGTGACAGTATTGCGTGACAAGACCATTTAAATGTTGCAAACGCACCCCATTGCCACACGCCCTATTGCTGGCCGGAGCGGTCTTGCGATCTTTTATATTGATGTCAGGAACGCCATCGCGAACCCCCACCACAATGCCGCGTTCAACGGCCCGGACTTCGACCCCACGGCGCACCGCCGCCATGTCTTGTAGGGCAATGTCCGTGCCTTTGTGTTGATTGCCGGGCAAAGCATCATAGGTTGCCGTGCCACACGCATAATCAACAACACCCTTGCCGGGTTTTAAATCGACATAATTGGCGATCCAACACGTTTTTCCCACCGTGCAATCTATGGGAAAAACAAACGAGCCTTCGGCGCCGAAAGCCAGCCAAGGAACCAACGTTACGAAAGCAACAAAACCAAAAATCAATTTTTTTAAGCGCATAAGACTTCTATATCCCGACATAATTTATCCACCGTTTCTTCAAGCACATCCCATGAGCACATAAAACGACAGCCCCGTTCGCTGACCAAAAACACCCAACCCCTGGCCCTAAGGCCGTCTTGAACCGCGTGATCCAGGCCCAAAAACACGCCGTTGGCTTGGGGCTGAAACATGACCTTTACGCCCTTTAAGTCCTTCACCCGCACGTGCAATCGTTTCGCCATGGCGTTGGCGTGGCGGGCATTTTCAAGCCACACATCATTGTCCAACAAACCCAGCCACGGCGCCGAAATAAAGCGCATTTTAGACGCCAACTGTCCCGCTTGTTTCAATCGGTACGCAAAATCCGTCGCCAAGTCTTTGTTAAAAAAGACCACAGCCTCGCCCATGGGCAAACCGTTTTTGGTGCCGCCAAATACCATAGCATCGATGCCGGCTCGCCACGTTAAATCGGCGGGGGTTGCGTTTAAACTGACCACCGCATTGGCAAACCGGGCGCCATCCATATGCACATGAAGCCCCAAACGTCTGGCGGTTTTTCCAATGGCCTGAAGCTCATTGACCGAGTACACGGTGCCACATTCGGTGGCTTGGGTCAGCGATATAACTTTGGGTTTTGGGTAATGGATGTCATGGCGTTGCGTGACCAAATCTTCGATGGCCTTAGGCGTTAACTTGCCCAAAGGATCATTGGACACCAACAACGTCGATCCCCCGGAAAAAAAGCCCGGAGCCCCACATTCATCATTGTCCACATGGGCCATTTGATGACAAATCACAGAATGGTAAGACTGACACATGGCCGCCAAAATCAATGAATTTGCCGCCGTGCCATTGAACACAAAGAACACCTCGGCATCACATTCAAAAACGTCGCGAATGCGGTCACACACCTTGGCCGTCCACGTGTCTTCGCCATAAGCATCTTCATGCCCGGTCAAATTCGCCTCCACAAAAGCCGCCAAGGCTTGGGGGCACATTCCGGCTGTGTTGTCAGAGGTAAATTGCTGGCCCATTGCATTGCTCCTATTATTTGTGTGTCGTTAGGGTAAGGGCTTTTCCAAGATGAGCAACCCTTTCGCGGGTAAAGAGGATTTTTTATTACACAGAGGGCACAGAGGAACGAAGGTCAGGACGAGGGCCCCAGCACAAGCCAAGGAGGCTCCGCCTCCGCCCGGCGTTTGAGGAGCTAAACAAAATGCCAACACCTCGCTACAATAATTATGACGTGCAAAAACAAAACATATCATATAGTCTGCGTGTATGGAATTTGCTCTTGCCATCATTGTTGCTATTGTCACGATTCTCGCCACGCTGGCCGCGATTAGGGGGAATAAAAACAACAATATTTCCCCAGAACAGCTGGCGGAAATCCTTAAGGCAGTTGAGCGCAAAAACATACAAGCCAATCCGTCTGGAGAAGCCCCACAAATTGAAGCCTCGACGGAAAATGCTTTAAGCGAGGCTGTGACCGATTTGGTCTCTCAAAACCCCCAAGGCATCACCGAGGCCTTGGATGCTTTGAAACAAGGCGACACGGCCCAAGCCGAGACCCTGTTCGAGGCCATCTTAAAAGCCAAACAGGCCGAGGGACAATCTGCGAACCAAGACGCCGCCCAAGCCGCCAAACACATCGGCGCCTTGGCCTTCCTCCATGACACGCACAAAGCCCTAATACACTACCGAATAGCCACCGAACTTAGCCCAAACGATGCGGATGCATGGAACCAATTGGGCCAGCTTCTTAATCGAACAGGTGACTTACCCGCCGCCCAAACCGCCTATAAAACAGTCTTGGCGCTGGGCAATTCCACGGCAGATAAAGAACTCATCGCCATCGCAACGGGCAACTTAGGCACCATCGCCCTAACGCGCGGGGATTTGGACAAGGCCGAGGAATACCACCAGAAATCCCTCGAACTTGAAACGGAACTTGACCGCAAGGACGGCATGGCCAGCGACTTGGGCAACTTAGGCCTCATCGCCCGAACGCGTGGAGATTTAGACAAGGCCGAGGAATATCACCAGAAAGCCCTCGATATTCATACGGAGCTTAACCGCAAGGACGGCATGGCCAGAGACTTGGGCAACTTAGGCCTCATCGCCCAAACGCGTGGAGATTTGGACAAGGCCGAGCAATACCACCAGAAATCCCTCGATATTCATACGGAACATAGCCGTAAGGACGGCATGGCCAGCCAGTTGGGCAACTTAGGCATCGTCGCCCGAACGCGCGGAGATTTGGACAAGGCCGAGGAATACCACCAGAAATCCCTCGAACTTGAAACGGAACTTGGACGTAAGGAAGGCATTGCCAGAAACTTGGGCAACTTAGGGGCTTTGGCTGAACAACGGGGGGATATGAAGGAAGCTTGTCGGTTGAGGCAGGAGGCTTTGGGGCTTTTTAAAGAGGTGGGGATGAAGCCTGAAATTAAGCAAGTTCAAGGGTGGTTGGACGACGCGGTTAGCGATTAAAAAAACGCGCCCTGCCCTCATCAACCGCCAAACCCGGGCGTGGCGGGCATTTGGAATGAGGGATGGTTTAGGCCTTGTTTTTTTACGCTGTAACTCTGTGAACTCGGTCTCATCGGTCTAATCGGTGGTTAAAATGACAACTTCCCCACATACACCCCCCTAATCCCTTGAAACATAACAAAAGATAAAACTAGAACAAAACGGGAACATGTGTATAGTTAGAGGCAGATCAAGACCGACACTGATTTGAAAGAGAATGACCATGCCCTTGATGTTTGAAATATATTCCGTTGGCGGAAACACCCCAACCAATCCCCCACCA
>JAESSV010000207.1 GCA_016763895.1 Magnetovibrio sp.
GAACATTGGAATTGCAAAAACGCAATCTCGAGCTCGACAAAACCCGCCTTGAAGTGATCCGCCGTTTGGGCCGAGCCGGGGAATACCGGGACAATGAAACCGGAATGCATGTGGTGCGTATGAGCAAAAGCAGTCAGGTGTTGGCCTTGGCAGCCGGACTTGGAGAAGAACGATCTCAACAAATTTTACATGCCAGCCCCATGCACGACGTCGGCAAAATCGGCATTCCCGACGGCATCTTGCTGAAACCGGGGAAATTTGAACCCGATGAATGGGAAGTGATGAAAACCCATGTTGAAATTGGCACCGATATCATTGGCAACGACCCAAGCCAGTTGATGCAATTGGCCCGTTTGATTGCATTGACGCACCACGAAAAATGGGATGGAACGGGATACCCAAACAACCTTAAGGGGGTGGATATTCCCATCGAAGGCCGTATTTGCGCCATTTGTGATGTGTTCGATGCCTTGACTTCGGAACGACCGTATAAAAAATCATGGTCTGTCGAGGACGCGGTGAATTTGATTAACGAACAGTCCGGCAAACAATTTGATCCAGACCTTGTTGTCTTGTTTAATGAATGCTTGCCTCAAATGCTTGAAATCCGTGAAAAATATGCGGACGAAGAATTCAAAACTTAAACGTCCAGCATAACGACTGCTGTTGCATAGCCCAAAGCTGTAAACGCATGGGTGAACCCGGACATTAGGCTGTTTAAAGGTTAAGCATGTGTGCAGCGGACGTGGCCTGTGGAAGGGGCCTGTAGAGGGGGCGTGTAGAGGACCTTGGATTGAGGCAAAAGTTCTTTCTGAGGATCTAGGTGATGCATTTGTCGTTTTTATTTTCCTAAAAAAGCGCGCAAAAACGCTAAAAAGACTTTTTTTTTACATTTTTTTTAATTTTTTTTGAACCCAAAATGGGGTTGTTTATTGCGATCCTAAGGACCATATAAAAAAAAGAGGGCCTTGCAGATTTTATGTCTGACAAAATAAATTACGAGGTCTTTTAAGGCGGCTTATAATAACAATTATTGAAAGAGGTTATTATAAACTTTCGTTTAGGGTCGATTGGGCTGAAACGGCCCTTGGTTGGACAGAAATGCCCTGTATCTGCGGTGGAGCGCGCACTTGGGGCGCTCTCAAAAACCGCACCACATACAACTGTTACTTTTGTCTGCAATATTGCGGTACTATTTCAGGGTGCTGCTTGTTCGAGGAAAGGAATTAAGGACCGTATGGAGGATGCTGAAGAGATCCTTTAAATATCCAAAAAGAGTTTACAGAATAAGTTAGCATAATACGCGCATGGTTATAGACTTATGCAAGTGCGCCCGCAAACTTCCGTCATGGAATGTACTGTTGCGTGCCGTTTTTAAGCATGCTACGGCTGTTGTGTAAACAAACAGAGGCCTTGTCGAAAGGTCAACCTGAGTTTTATGATTCGGTTCATTTGAATTGTGGCTTAGCACCCGTTGCAAGGCCAAGTATGAATGAGGCGAGAACTTTCAGAATTCTATTTAATCTCACAGGGAGAATTCCAAAATGAAACGTGCAATTACAATCGCAACAGGCGTCGCAACTGCCGCTCTGTTCGCAACATCAGCATATGCTGGTACTCTTCAAGAAGTTCAAAAACGCGGCACACTGTCTTGCGGCGTGAGCACAGGCCTCCCCGGCTTTTCTGAACTTGATTCACACGGCAACATGACGGGGCTTGATGCTGACGTCTGTCGTGCGGTTGCTGCGGCTGTTTTGGGTGATGCAAGCAAAGTTAGCTTCAAACCTTTGACCGCTAAAGAACGCTTCACGGCGTTGTCATCTGGTGAAATCGATATGTTGTCTCGTAACACAACATGGACCCTTACCCGTGACACATCATTGGGCTTAAACTTTACCGGTGTAAGCTATTACGATGGTCAAGGCTTTATGGTTAAAAAAGACTTGGGTGTGAACTCGGCTAAAGATTTGGACGGTGCAACTGTATGTCTTCAAGCTGGTACAACAACCGAGCTGAACGTTTCTGATTATTTCCGTGAACACGGTATGAAGTACACCTTGGTTGCCGTTGAAACGTCTTCAGCTTCCCGTTCTGCTTTTGATAGCGGACGTTGCGATGTGCTGACGACTGACCGGTCTCAACTTGCTGCTTTGCGCACCAAAATGGCTGACCCAAGCAGTGTCGTTGTGTTGCCAGAAATTATTTCTAAAGAGCCTCTCGGCCCAGTTGTTCGTCAAGGCGACGACCAATGGTTCAATATTGTGAAATGGACCTTGTACGCTTTGATCAACGCCGAAGAAATGGGCGTAACATCTGCGACTGAGGATGCGGCTAAGACCGATAACAACCCAGGTATTAAGCGTTTGGTTGGTACCGAAGGCGATATGGGTACAAAATTGGGCTTGAGCGCTGATTGGGCTTACAACGCCATTAAGCAAGTTGGTAACTACAGTGAAGTTTTCGAACGCAATGTAGGAGTTAACACACCAGTCGGTCTTGCACGTGGTCAGAATGCCTTGTGGACAGACGGTGGCCTGCAATACGCTCCACCCGTTCGTTAAGACTTAAAATAAGCTAATCCGGTCATGTCCCCAATTCGTTTTTAACGGGGGGCATGGCCGGTTTGGTGTTTATATTTATGCCTAGTCTCTGCGGACCCGGGGAGGAGTAACCCAAGTGTCACAAACAGATCATACAGATCAAGCTCAGTCTGCATCCGCAAAAACGGTTATTTGGAACGATCCAACATTCCGTTCTATTGTAAGCCAGGTCCTTGCGGCCGGGGTGCTAGTTTGGTTTTTCTATACCATTTTTTCGAATACCCTTTCCAATATGGAACGTCAGGGCATAACCACCGGGTTCGCGTTTTGGAACAGCACGGCTGGTTACGGCATTTTGATGTCGCTTATTGATTACGATTCAACGGACACCTATGGGCGCACGTTTTTCGTTGGATTGTTGAACACAGTTTTGATTTCTGTGTTGGGTATCTTCTTTGCAACGATTATTGGTTTTATCGTTGGTGTCGCGCGATTGTCCAAAAACTGGCCCATTGCAAAAATAGCCACGGTTTATGTGGAAACGCTGCGCAATATCCCCCTGCTTTTGCAAATTCTATTTTGGTACAATGCGGTTCTTCGTACGCTGCCTCATCCTCGCGATAGCTTGACGCTCGGCGAAAGCATCTTTTTAAACTCACGTGGACTATATCTGCCAAGCCCCGTTCCAGGATTGGGCTTTGGATTTGTGAGTTCTGCATTTTACCTCGCTGTTGTGGTTGTTTTCATCATGGTCCGATGGGCTAACAAACGTCAGGAAGAAACAGGTCAGCAATTTCCCAGCTTTTGGGCCTCTGTTGGCTTATTGATTGCTTTTCCGGGCGTGGTCTTTTTGATTATGGGCGCACCAATGACCCTGGATTATCCAGCTCTTAAGGGCTTTAATTTCCAAGGTGGTATTGGCATCATTCCAGAGCTCCTGGCACTTTTGTGGGCGCTGACATTCTATACAGCAACCTTTATCGCAGAGATCGTCCGTGCGGGTATTTTAGGGGTAAGCCATGGTCAGACCGAAGCCGCGCATGCTTTGGGGCTGCGCAATGGTCCAACCTTACGTTTGGTGGTTATTCCACAAGCGATGCGGATCATCATCCCGCCTTTGACCAGTCAGTATCTTAATCTGGCTAAAAACTCATCCTTGGCGACCGCGATTGGTTACCCCGATTTGGTGGCTGTGTTTATGGGAACAACTTTGAATCAAACCGGTCAAGCAGTCGAAATTGTTGGCATCACCATGGCCGTGTATCTGGTGATGAGCCTTGCGATCTCTGGCCTGATGAACTGGTTTAACAAGCGCATGGCGCTGTCGGAAAGATAGGGGAAAATAATAATATGAGTGATTTTAAAGCCCTGCCTGATTTGCCAGCTCCCACGTCCTCAACTGGACTAGCGGGTTGGTTTCGGTCGAATTTATTTTCGACGCCCATCAATTCGGTGGTCAGCGTCATTTCGATATATTTTATTGTATCGTTTTTGATCCCGGTTTTGGATTGGGCCTTTGTTTCCGCCGTATGGACCGGTGAAGGCAATGCCGCCTGTGAGCAAGCATCTGGCGCATGCTGGATTTTCATCGAAGATCGCATTTCAATCTTTTCTTATGGCATTTATCCAGCCGACCAAACGTGGCGTTTGGACATTGCCTTTGCTTTGTTGGCGGTGTCCTTTGGACCACAGTTTTTTGATAAGTTCCCATTCAAAATGCCCTTGGCGATCTTTTCGCTGACGGCCTTTCCGCTGATCAGCTTTTACTTGATTTCCGGTGGCGCATTCGGGCTTGAATATGTCCCCACGGAAAGATGGGGTGGCTTATCTTTGACGTTGATCTTGGCCTTTGTCGGCATTGTTGCGGCTTTGCCCATTGGTGTTGTAGTGGCTTTGGGACGACGGTCTGAAATGCCGGTCATTCGTTCAGTTTGTATTGGCTTTATTGAATTGTGGCGGGGCATTCCGTTGATTTCGGTGTTGTTCATGTCTTCGGTCATGTTGCCCTTGTTCCTGCCAGAAGGCATGAATTTTGATAAACTGTTGAGAGCCCTGATCGGCATCACCATGTTTCAATCCGCCTATATGGCCGAGGTTATCCGCGGTGGCTTGCAAGCCATTCCCCGAGGCCAATACGAAGCCGCATCGGCCATGGGATTGGGGTATTGGGGGCAAATGCGCTTGGTGGTTTTGCCGCAAGCGTTAAAGCTTGTGATTCCCGGCATTGTGAACACCTTTATCGCCTTGTTCAAAGACACAACGCTTGTCTTGATCATCGGTTTGTTGGATGTGTTGGCGCTGGTGCAGTCAGCTATTGAAGACCCGGCTTGGGGTGCCGTTGAAACCGAAGGCTACGTCTTTGCGGCCTTTTGCTTTTGGGTGTTTTGCTTTTCTATGTCACGTTACAGTCAAAAACTGGAACGTAAACTACATACTGGCCATAAACGTTAAGTGCGTTAGGAACGAATAATGACTTCTAATAAATCAGCTATTGAACTGGTCGGCATGAACAAATGGTATGGTGACTTTCATGTGTTGAAAGACATCAACTTGAATGTTGCCGAAGGCGAACGGATCGTGATTTGTGGACCTTCGGGGTCTGGAAAATCGACCATGATCCGTTGCATCAACCGGTTGGAAGAACATCAAACCGGAAAAATTATCGTGAACGGTATTGAACTGACCGAAGACTTAAAACGCATTGATAAGGTGCGCAAAGAAGTCGGAATGTGTTTTCAACACTTTAACTTGTTTCCGCATTTGACGGTTTTGGAAAATTGCACCTTGGGTCTCATTTGGGTGCGCAAATTACCGAAAAAAGAAGCCGAAGACGTGGCCATGCATTTCTTGGAACGGGTTAAAATCCCTGAACAAGCCGAAAAATTCCCCGGTCAGTTGTCCGGCGGTCAGCAACAACGGGTGGCAATTGCGCGGTCTTTGTGCATGAGCCCTAAGATCATGTTGTTTGACGAGCCCACCTCGGCCTTGGATCCGGAAATGATCAAAGAAGTTTTGGACGTGATGGTGGAACTTGCCGACGAAGGCATGACCATGTTGTGCGTGACCCATGAAATGGGCTTTGCCAAAAAAGTTGCCGACCGGGTGATCTTTATGGACGTCGGGCAAATTGTCGAAGAAAACAATCCGCATGATTTCTTCGATCATCCGCAAAACGATCGCACAAAACTTTTCCTCAGTCAGATCATTGGGCATTAAGGGTAAGACTATGGAACACATAAAACCGAAAAGCCTCAGAGACAGAGCCGAAGAAACCAAAAGTAAAATTCAAGAGCTTTTGGATATTTCGTGCTCGGGCCACGACGAAGAAGTGATCAAGGCGATTGAACAAACCATCATCGATGCCTTGTTGTCCGAACGTGAACGGTGTGCCGTGGTGGCGTTCAAGCATTGTTGTGAGGAAGACCGTGATATGGCCCACAAGGTTGCCGAAGATATCAAGCGCGTGCGCACGGCCTTGGTGACAAACCTAGAAAGCATGCGTTAAACAAGAAACAATTGGACCACATAAACTTGGTCAGAAAACATTATGACCCCTAAAAATCTATTCAGTTGGCGCCCCTTTTGGGCGAAACGTTTTGGTACAGCTCCATTCTTGCCCATGAATCGTGCAGAAATGGACGTGCTGGGTTGGGATTCGTGTGACATCGTTTTGGTCACCGGAGACGCCTACGTGGATCACCCCAGTTTTGGCATGGCGATCGTCGGCAGGCTTTTAGAAGCCCAAGGCTTTCGGGTTGGCATCATTGCCCAACCAGACTGGTCCAGCGCCAAAGCTTTTCAAGCCTTGGGCGCGCCAAATCTGTTTTGGGGTGTGACTGCGGGAAACATGGATTCCATGGTCAACCGCTATACGGCCGATCGCCGTATTCGTCATAACGACAGCTACACCCCCAATGATGAAGGTGACAAACGCCCCGACCGGGCCACGATTGTTTACGCCCAGCGGTGCCGTGAAGCCTATAAGGATATTCCGATTGTGATCGGGGGGATCGAAGCTTCGTTGCGCCGTATCGCGCATTATGATTATTGGTCAGACAAGATCCGGCGATCCATATTGGTGGATTCAAAGGCCGATATTTTGCTGTATGGCAACGCCGAACGTGCCATTGTCGAAGTCGCGCACCGGGTCGCCAAGGGCGAAACCCCCAAAGATATGTTTGATGTGCGCGGCGTGGCATTGATGGCCGCCAAGCTTCCCGACGGCTGGCGCGAACTCGATATGTCTGACCCCGACATTGAACACCCGCGCATGGTCGGCGACAACATTGCGGTGCGGTTGCCGGGGTATAAGGCCGTTCAAGATGAACCGTTATTGTATGCCCAGGCGTCCCGGGTGTTGCACCAAGAAAGCAATGCATCCAACGCCAATGGCTTGATACAAGATCAAGGGGGGCGCGATGTCTTTTTATCAGCGCCGCCGATTCCGCTTTCGACTCCCGAAATGGACGGTGTTTTTGCCTTGCCATATGCAAGATCGCCTCATCCAGACTACGGCGACGCCCGCATTCCCGCGTGGGAAATGATCCGTTTTTCGGTCAACATTATGCGCGGTTGTTTTGGCGGCTGTTCGTTTTGTTCCATCACCGAACACGAAGGCCGGGTGGTGCAAAACCGATCCGAAGATTCCATCATCAAAGAAATCGAAGACATTCGCGACAAAGTCAAAGGCTTCACCGGACAGATTTCAGATCTGGGTGGACCCACCGCGAATATGTACCGCATGGCGTGCAAGGATGACAAAATTCAAGCCACGTGCCGCAGACTTTCCTGTGTGTACCCAAGCATTTGTGTAAATCTAAACACCGATCACAATCCCTTGATCAGCCTGTACCGCCGGGCCCGTACTCTGCCCGGTGTGAAGAAAATTTCCATTGCTTCGGGCTTGCGCTATGACTTGGCGGTGAAAAGCCCAACCTATGTCAAAGAATTGGTCGAACATCATGTGGGCGGATATTTAAAGATTGCCCCGGAACACACCGAAGAAGGGCCGTTGTCCAAAATGATGAAGCCGGGCATTGGCACCTATGACCGGTTCAAACAAATGTTTGACCAGGCTGCGCAAAAAGCGGGCAAAAAATATTATCTGATTCCATACTTCATCGCCGCCCACCCCGGCACCAGCGACGAAGACATGATGAACTTGGCCATGTGGTTAAAACGCCAAGGCTTACGTGCGGACCAAGTGCAAACATTTTTGCCATCACCAATGTCGCTGTCGACCGCCATGTACCATTCCGAACGCAATCCGTTGAAGGCTGTGCACCGCGAATCAGGCGAACGTGTGGTGACCGCCAAGGGCTTGAAACAACGCCGCTTGCACAAAGCTTTTCTGCGGTATCACGATGCCAACAATTGGCCCATAATTCGGGAAGCCTTGAAAAAAATGGGCCGGGCCGATTTGATTGGACCCAGCAAAAAACACCTGGTTCCCGCGTGGCAACCCAAAGGCACCGGACATCAAGGTTCCGGCGAAGGCACGCGCACAGGACGCAAACACGGCGAACAAAAATTCTTTACGCAACAGGCCGGTGAAGGCCGACGTAGAGGCAACGGCAACACCAAAGGGCTTGGCATCAGCAGCGGTCCCGCCGAGGGCCGTAAAAGTTCCAGAGGCCCTAAGCGCCCTAAGTCTCCGAATCGTTAAGACGTTTTAAAACAGCCTCACCGGCTTTACGCCCCGTTGCCATGCACGCACTCAACAAGTATCCGCCCGTTGGGGCGTCCCAATCCATCATTTCGCCACAAACAAAAACACCGGGCAGGGCGTTCAGTTGCAGGCCGTTGTCCAGGCTATGCCACGCCACGCCGCCCGCGCTGCTGATGGCTTCTGCGATGGGGCGGGGGCGGGCCACGGTCACGGGCAAGGCTTTGATGGCCGACGCCAAATGTACGGGTTCCCCAAAAACCTTTTTGGCGGTGCATTCGTACAACAACCCGGCCTTCACCCCGGATAAATTCAAGGTCCGCTTGAGATGCGTTGCCATGGATTTTTTGCCCCTTGGGCGCGCCACGCGATCTTGGACATCTGCGCCGGATCGATCGGGCAAAAGGTCGATGGTCAAGGTCGCCGATCCTTTGGTCGAAATGGTGTCGCGTAACCGTGAAGACAAGGCATACACAGGTCCGCCTTCGATGCCGGACTTTGTGATGACAAATTCTCCGGGGGTGGCGTTGCCATAAAAGCTGAGCTTGATATTTTTCACGGGCTGGCCTTCGAAACGGTCCAGAAAATGAGCGCTCCAATCCACATCAAAACCACAATTGGACGGTTTCAATGGGGTGATGCAAACGCCCTTGCTTTCAAGCCATTTTGCCCACGCCCCATCTGATCCAAGCTTGGGCAAGCTGGCTCCGCCAAGGGCCAATATTGTGGCGTCCGCGCGGACGGACACGTCGCCGTTGGGCGTTTCAAAACAAAGCGATCCTTGTTCATCCCACCCGGTCCATTTGTGCCGTGCATGAACGGTAAGACCCTTGGCACGTAGCCGTTTCAGCCATGCCCTTAAAAGCGGAGCGGCTTTAAAATCTTTGGGAAACACCCGATTGGAACTGCCGACAAAGGTTTCAATGCCAAGCTCATTTGCCCACGTTTGGATAGCGGTGGGGGGGAAGGCATCAAGGGCCGGTTTAAGTTTGCTGCGCACATCGCCAAACCGTGCCACGAAATCGTCGTAAGATTCCGCATGGGTGAGGTTCAAGCCGCTTTTCCCGGCCATTAAAAACTTGCGGCCCACGGATGGCATGGCGTCATACAGGTCGACGGGGATGCCGTGATTGGTGAGAACTTCAGCGGCCATAAGACCGGCGGGGCCTCCGCCTATGATGGCGGCGCGAACGGTGTTTTGTGTGTTTTTCATACGGGGATTTGCACTGAAGTAGACTCAGTTGTCAATATGAGTTGTCAACTCAAGTTATAACTAGGGACCGGTCATGAGCCACGAACAACCTTGCGGCGCGAGATCAGAACTCAACCGATAAAGCCCCACGTAGACCCCGCCATGCCCCAATGCCCATAACCGTGCACAAGAGTATACAGCAATTTTCCGCTGCACGCCGTTTTTGGCAAATGGTTGGTATGGATGGTGACGCTGATCAACCACGGGGGTTTGACTTGGGGCATGTCTTTGTATTTAACGATCTGAATGTTACGCTCAGGCGCTTGAAGATGTTGGTTAAAGTCCATCACGGTTTTAAGTTGGACATTCACTTCGGTGGCGATGTCGATCGGGCCGGGCTTGGAATTTTTAAGAATATAAGTCAGAGCATGAGCATAGTCCCCACGCCCCGTGGCCAGAAATTGTTTCACCGCCCATCCATTGGCGGCAAGCAAAACGACAACGCTCAGCATGGCCAATAAAGAGGCCCCACGTCCGCGCTTTTTAAGCTCGGCCATGACTTCGACGATCAACACCGGGACAAAAACAAAAACGGCAAAGAAATAACGCCCATGGGGAATGGCGGGTTGTCCTGATATATAAAAAAGGGCGGGGATGCCGACCAATATAAGCCCAAGGGGCAAGGCTCGAACATTGCCAATGGCCGCAAGCCAGGCCACGCTTCCGATCATGGTTATGATATATAAGCCGCTGAACAGACCCGGTTTTTGGGGCTCAAATCCACCCGTAGAAAACCGAACCATTTCATCAAGGGCGGTTCCAAAACAGCTTTGATCGACACAGGTGAGCGTGCTGCCGCCAAATCCAAGCAAAACATTTTGGGAAGAAACACCGTAAAAGATCCCCGAAACAATAACCAAGAGACCGCCGATCAAAGGGCCGTTGAGACGTACGGTGGCCTGAAAGGCTTGAACCATCGTGTGACCATTTAAAATTTGTCGCACCCCAAACGTCACGGACAAAGCAACAAGAATGGGCAACATGGCAAAATGGGACAGCACCCCCAAAATTCCCACGATGCCATAGCTCCACCGGGCTTGCCACGCGGTTGTGGTTATGGGTTCGATGGATGTAAACGCCAACAATGCCCATAACATCATCGGTCCATAGCCACGGGCTTCGGACCCAAAATTCACGAACGGATACAAGATCGCCACCAAAGCCATGGCCGTAAGCAGCCGCAGGGCTCTGTTGTGGTTCACGTTGCGCGCCGCAATCCATCCCGCGACAACGATGCTGACCGTTCCCGTTGTGACCGATAAAAAATGATAGACCCAAGGCGCGCGACCGGGGCCCATCATATACAGCCACCACGTATTCAAGGGATGATTATTGTCTTTGGGCAACTTCCAAAAAGCTTCGTGCCAGGCATCCAACCCAAGGGCCGCGTTCAAAGACCAAATTTCGTCAAACCATAATTCACCGAAGGCGCCTTGCAAACGCACCAAAAACCCAACCACCACAATCACCGCCGCCAATCCAAGATGAAGTGGACGAATGCGGCTGGTCGCAGATGGGGAAGGATGAAAAGCCATGGTCTCCTGTCTGCGTTTAGGTCAAGACGCTAATGCACGGTCACCGACAAAAGGATTGCTGGCCCGTTCTTCACCAAATGTGGACGTTGGCCCGTGTCCGGGAATGAACGTCACATCGTTGCCCAAAGGCCAAAGCTTTTGGGTGATCGAATTTTCCAGGGTTTTAAGATCTCCTCGCGGAAAATCCGTGCGCCCAATAGATCCTTTAAACAACACGTCGCCGACTTGTGCAAGTTTTGCGTCTTTGCAATACAACACCACATGGCCGGGGGTATGGCCGGGAGTATGGATGACGTCTAACGTAATGTTGCCAAACGTGATCTGATCGCCATCGTTTAACCACGCATTGCCCACCACATCCTTGCCACCGTCAAGATCATACATATTTTGTGCGGCGACCACGGCTGTGGTGATAAACGCATCGTCTTGATGCGGACCAATGATGGGAACTCCGGTCGCTTTACTTAAATCCATAGCGCCCCCCACATGATCAAAATGACCATGGGTGAGGACAACTTTTTCAAGAATGATTTGATTTTCCTTGAGGGCGTCCAACAAATCAGAAACATCCCCACCCGGATCAACAACGATCCCTTTTTGAGTCTCATCACACCAAAATATCGTGCAGTTTTGCTGTAACGGCGTGACGGGAATAATTGAGGCTTTTAAGGACATTTTGGTTCCATCCACTTGGGAAGCTTACGAATGAATTCGTACACAAAATACGATGTGTTGGGCTTGTTATCTAACCTTGGTGGGGCGGTGAGATGCGAAGGGGAAAGTCAGTGATTTTGCGGATTTAATGAAATCCATCAATCTGTCATAGCAGATTTGTCGCAGCGTGGGTCACTGTTTTTTAGATTATTAAATAACCAGCCCCCCATTATCGATGGTCTGGTGATCTGGTGCGCTCTTCCTAAACGTATTGCGTTTAGAACTGGATTTTGCTCGAATATTTATGGGCTTTTGGACTTAAATTTATAGGATGGTTTTTTGCTTTCTGTAAACATATTCAAGGCTTTATCGGCGCGGCTGTATGGCTTGACGTTAGGGTTCTTTCTGTGCGTTATACAAATCTAATTTTGGGCGATTCTATCAAGGGGATTTATATGAGGTGGCTTGATCAATACTTTGGCATTTCTGCCAGAGGGAGCTCGGTGCGAACTGAAATTCTGGCGGGCGTGGCAACTTTTTTGACGATGGCTTATATCATTGTTGTGAACCCGGCTATTTTGTCGACGGCGGGTTTAGACTTTGGCGCTGTTTTTGTCGCGACGATTGTTGCCGCCGTGGTCGGGTGTTCCATTATGGGGCTGTGGGCCAATTGGCCCGTGGCGATGGCGCCGGGCATGGGGCTAAACGCCTTTTTCACCTTTGGTGTTGTGCTGGGCATGAAACAGCCTTGGGAAGTGGCGTTGGGTGCGGTCGCGGTCAGCGGCGTTTTGTTTTTGGTGTTGAGCCTGACCGGGCTTCGTGAATGGGTGATCAATTCCATTCCGAAATCGTTAAAGTTGGGCATTGGCGCCGGCATCGGCATGTTCTTGGCCATCATCGGTTTGAAAAATGCCGGCGTGGTGGTGGATCATCCAGCAACTCTTGTCGGACTTGGGGATTTCACCAGCCTTCCTGTTGTGTTGTTCTTGGTCGGGTTTTGCATCATGGTGGTTCTTGATCGTTTGCGCGTGCCCGGTGGCATTGTGATCGGCGTGGTCGCGGTCAGCATCGTTGGCTGGCTCACGGGGACGTCCGAATTCGCGGGTGTCGTTGGGGCCATTCCCAGTTTAGAGCCCACGCTTTTAAAACTTGATATTCAAGGTGCCTTGACCGCCACCATGATCGGGGTGGTGTTTGCGTTTTTGTTCGTGGATTTTTTCGACACCGCAGGTACGCTCACCAGCGTCGCAAACATTGCCGGAAAAATTGACGAGGATGGCAAAATTGAAAACATTGGCCGAGCGGTGGTGAGCGATTCAATCGCGACCATCGTGGGCGCCTTGTTTGGCACTTCGAACACAACGTCCTATATCGAAAGTGCGGCTGGCATCAAAGAAGGGGGCCGCACGGGGTTAACGGCGGTTGTTGTGGCGGTCTTGTTTTTGTTGTGTTTGGTGTTCGCGCCTTTGGCAAAAAGTATTCCGGCTTATGCGACAGGGGCCGCTTTGGTGTTCGTCGCCACTCATTTCATGCGCAATATGATCGACATTGATTGGGATGATGTGACGGAATATTCTCCGGCTGTGTTGGCGGCGATATTGATGCCGTTGACCTTTTCCATCGCCAACGGAATTGCCATTGGTTTCATCACTTATGCCGTGGTTAAAATCGCCAGTGGGCGGATATCTGATGCCAACCCGGCGGTGCTGTTGGTGGCGGTGTTGGGTGCGTTGCATTATGGGTTCGGGTGATTTGAACATGGACAAGATCTTTATTTCTGCAAATGAATTGTTGGACAATTCGTACCGTCTGGCGCTGAAGGTTTTAGAAGACGGATTTAAACCAGATTACATCATCGGCATCTGGAGAGGCGGAGCCCCGGTCGGCATCGCCGTGCAAGAACTGTTGGCGTACAAAGGCATTGAAACGGACCACATTTCTATTCGCACGTCGTCGTATACCGCAATTGAAGAACAAAGCGATGACGTGCGTGTTCACGGGCTACATTATATTATTGAAAATGTGAACGCGGGCGATAGCTTGTTGATCGTGGACGATACCTTTGATACCGGGCGCAGCGTCGGGGCCGTGATTGATGCCATTAAAGATTTATCTCGGGCCAACGCGCCGGGGACAATTCGGGTCGCAACGGTGTATTACAAACCCACCAAGCGCAAAGTGGATTTCGAGCCGGACTATTATGTGCAAATAACCGACAAATGGTTGGTCTTTCCCCACGAATTGCAAGGCTTAAGCAAAGCCGAAATCGAACGCCATAAACCCCTTGCTCTACAATAAAACTTGCTAAGCGCGGTATTGAAGCTACAACTACATCAAATGTAATCTTATAAATGATGGATGCAGCTCATGAGCGCTAAAAACAAAACCAAAATATTCAAACCCCGTCCCCTTTCCGGATTTTTGGAATGGTTGCCCGAAATTCGCTTGGTTGAATTGAAGTGGCTGGACGAAATTCGTGACGCGTTTGAAAGCTATGGCTTTGCCTCCATCGAAACCCCCAGCGTTGAAGAAATTGAAGTGTTGGCCGCAAAAGGTGGCGATGCGGATAAGGAAGTTTATGGATTGCGCCGTTTGGCCGCCGATCCCGGCGAAGAAGACGGAGGCCGCTTTGCGTTGCACTATGACTTAACCGTGCCCCTGGCGCGTTATGTGGCCCAACACGCGGGCAGTTTGGTGTTTCCGTTCAAACGCTATCAAATCCAGCGCTGTTGGCGCGGAGAACGCCCGCAGGACGGTCGTTTGCGCGAATTTTTGCAGTGCGACATCGATATCATCGACCGGGACCAAGCGTCCCTACACTTCGACGCGGA